>JAIXPR010000119.1 GCA_027486155.1 Pseudomonadota bacterium
ATCATCAAGAATCTTTGTGATCATGCCGTACAGCGGATAGGTATTACCAACCTCGACATCGCCGAACTTAACTTCACAACCGAACTTCTCAAACATATTTGGATTCTTGTCTTGATTTTCCATCTTATAACCTCACAAAGAAGCACAACGTATACCCCCCTATCAGCTACGGGCGAAATGATGCTTCAGGCAAATCAGAATGGCTCGGAACTAACTTCACAAAAGCTGTAATATCAGGTACCTAATGGCGATATTTTTCATGAGTTCGCTCTACGCAGAACACGCAACAGACTACGAAAAAAACGCATTTTCCTGGGTTCCTCTGCGATACATCGCCACCCCCGCGAACGTAACCGCGCAATCACTAGGATAATCCACCGCCTGATCGTAGGCGACGACATCCACCTCGGTCCTGCCGCCTAACCGGTTCAATACATCGAGCACGAGATACATCGTTGGGAAGCCGCATACCCTTCGAGCGTCTTGGTCTTCCGCGATATGATCGAAGAGCGCCTTGTGGTTGCAATCCTCAATCGCGCGGAGGTACTGCTGGTCGCGGTAGCTTATCTCTCGCATGCGCTCCGGTGAGAGCGCGCCTTCGTCACCAAATGAACGGCCGACGTGAGCCATATCGACTCCGGCGAGGAACGCGATCTTCTCCCCTCGCTTCGTGCGCTCCTTAATGATCTCTGTGAGCGCCCCGGCAAAGGTCTCGTACTCCTCCCACTCATGCGGATACCGCATCGCCTCAAGCATCTGGTGATAACTTCCAACAAGGATCGGAACAACAGGGACATCCGGCTGCACCGCTGAAAGAAAGGGAAGCTGCAATTCTAGGGAGTGCTCTCGACGGTGGAGGTATTGATCAGCGAATGAGCGCTCGACACCGAAGCGATTCGCGAGCTGCGTGACAAACGCTTGGTCGCACGGATGTGTACCAATCGGAGATTGAAAATCTTTCGCGCAGAGATGGAAGATCCGTCTACTGTACTGATGCGCCGTGCCGATCAAAATGTAGGTATCGGCGCGGGATTCCGACAGTCGTGGATAGATAGCGCCGTAACAGGCCCTACCTCTACGGTAGTCGATGTGCGGAGCAATCAGGCAAGCGATATCTCGCTTCATCTCAGACGTGTCAAAGGGTTTGAGATACCCGATGATCATTCGAGCAAGCTCATCCTTACTTGCCGGATACGCGCCACCCGCGAGCGCCGGCGCGCGAACCGGCGCGGAGTGAAAGGCGTCCCTGGCGAGCTTCTCCGCGGCGAAATAGCGCGCGTTCGCCATAAAGAGGTGATCATCGAGTCGGGTAATGAGCTCGCGAAGGATCTCTGGGGTGAGCCCCTGAGGGGCGAACTTCGCCACGATCTGCTCACTCGTCTGTACGCCATCGAGCTCAACGATGACTGGAGCGAACTGGGGCATAAGGGCGAGCGGCGCGGCGGAGATGCCGATCGGGCACTGAATCACGAGCGCGTCCTGGCCATCAAGGTTATGGATCCTGATGTCGAGGGGCCAGCGGAGTTTGGGGCGGGTAAAGGTTGCGTCCATGCCTGGCAACCAGGGTACCGCACTACTCAGGAACGGAGCAAAGGGATTTACCGCCATTCACTACGTTGCGAAAACGCCTCCTACCGCTCCCGCGGATCGCCAGACGGCTCCGCGACGGAGTATCGGCCGGACTTCGAGAGCTCCCGACGAAGAGAGCTTGCCAGCTCGTCCGTATCCACCCGCCCGAGAGCGGACACGGGACAGGGCGAAACCTCTACACGAGAGTCCGCAAAGGGTACGATGAGCACCTTCACCGCGGGGGATGAAATAAAGCGCCAGTGAGAACCGCGGTTGGGATCGCGCCCTGGGACGTGAATGCTGCACAGCACCATGCCGTTCGACATCTCGGTGTCGACGAACCAGCTGTCAGCGAAAGCGGGGGCGACCACTTTGAGAGCGGCTTTCACCGTCTCTATGAATCGCTCCAGTCGAACTGGCATCTCGCTTGTGCGATCCTCAGACAACACATGGTGAGGTCGGCGTGGTGGAAGGGAGAGCGATGCAGAGGAGATTCGGGGCAGCAACAGGGGTTGGTACATACGCGACACCTCACATGGCAAGGATTTGACGACCGACCGGGCATAACACAATTCAGTCGGATGGTGGTGAAATACTTGTCGTCTTCTGGCATTTGAGAGGATTTAGGCATCAAGGCCCCCTTCCCTTAGGACAGTACCGATCCACCCGGTGTGGCTCTCGAGCGCTCGTGCAGGGCGGCGCTGATGCGGCCTGTAGAATGTAACGCAATGCTCCTACGCGTCGATTGAAGACGCCCGCGCAATCCCAAACATCAGGAAAGCCTCAGGAATTCGCCACTTTCCTGGCCGATAGAGCGCTTGCGTAGACCTACAGGGGTAGCGATGCCCATCGAGGCCTCCCTATTCTCCAACACACCCGTTAGCTGCAGACTTCCCGGCAAATCGGTCGGCTACCCACGGTAGGTAGAGAGGCTGCGCTACTCCTGGAGTACTAAAGTGTGTCTGTTCGCCGGGCAACTGCACCCGCGCGACGTTGCCTCCCATCTTGCACATCCGCTCTCGGTAGAGCTTACCCATAATCGGTGGAACCGTTACATCCTTGCTACCGAAGTACACGATCACCGGAGCGATAGGCTTTTCTTTGGTGCCACTTCCAACAATCAGAGCATCTGCCCACGCCATCGCGTTCGTAGGATCACTCTTCATAAGGGACGTGAAGTCATCACCAAAGGTGTAGTGCAAGGTGTCGGCGGCAACGTGCATACACTTGTTAGACATAACTTCATTCACCACCTTGGCGCCCTCATCCGTAAAGAGGTCACTCATCTGAAGCTTGTCTGAGAAAGCCGCGTGAGTTGCCCATAGGTTCATCGTGAGATGCGCAAAGTCAAAAACATTACTGGAGAAATTTTTAGCAACACCTTCGAGCATAGCCTCCGCGGTCGCCTCGTTTATTCCTCCACTAGGCATGGTGGTCGAAGCATCAGGCGGCGCCATCGCCACGAACCCTACCATTTCGATGCCGTCAAACGCGGTGCCCTTCCGATTGATGTAGTCTCCCGAGCTCGCCGCGGCGATCGTCGCACCGCCACCTTGTGACCATCCATATATAAGCGCCTTTTTACTCGCTCCTACCTCTCTGAGATCGCCAGCCGCGCGGGCCGCGTTAATGACGTCACGGGCCTGCGTAGCGGCGATCGCGTAGTGATGCACACCACCTCCACCTAAGCCTTGGTAGTCGGACGCAACCACGATGTAACCTTGGTCGACTAATTCCTGTAATGCCGGGATCCCATAGTCGGTCCACGAGTTTCCTCCGACAACGAAGTACTGATTAAGAGGTACCGCGGGATTCTCTACTTGGGATGGCCCACAGTTTTGAGCCGTCCCTGTTGTTCCGTGAGCCCAAGACACAACGGGTCGTCCGCCCTTTGGCGCCGCGCCAATCGGTGCGACGACAAGCCCGGTTGAGATAGTTGGGCGGTCACGAAGGTCTGATGAGATGTAGGCGATTCGCCACGCCTGCGCGCCCAATACGGTTGTAGAGATCTTTTCTCTCTTAATAATGGTGCCGAGATTCCCTTCTGGCTTCATCTTAGCCACTGCCGCGTAGAAAGGAGGCACGAATACCTCAGCGAACGCTGTTGACGACGGAAACAGGCCGAGTGCTGAAAGGATTATTGTTTGAAACAGGGTCCGCTTGGCTAGATTACTCACTGAGCATCCTCTCTGAAAGACTAACTGAAATTCCGCGCTACGTAGTGGGCGCGCTGAACGAAGCACCGCGCGATCACTACCCTCGATACCACTCAAACTTTTGTGGGACCAGTCTCGTTTTTCCTGCTCCTTTCGATCAGGTGCGATGAAGGATCTAAGACCTTACGGCGAGGGGGATGATTTCCCCTCAACAGCTTCATCAATACTGTCGATGAGGTCTCTCCCGCTCGCAAAACGCCCTATCGCCTCCATGTCAGGGGAGAATGAAGGAGCCTCAAGAGTTCCGGACACCGTGAGGGGGATAGCTATTCTTCCCTCCCGTGCCAGGAAGCTTCCTAGTGACTCAATCCCAAAACCCAACATGCGAAAGGTCTCTTCCAGGTATACGAGAGAGACGTTGCCGCTGAGCACCGAGTCCAAGCCTGCCTTTAGACCGCCCTCAACGGTCAGGTTGCTGAACTGAAGCCGCAGGTCGGGCATTGAGAGAGCGCGATCGCCGATCACCAACGACGAGGAGAATCCACCGTCTAGTAGCGGCTCTGGCCCCTTGGCGGGCGTTATCTTCGGCCCAACGAATGGGATGGACGTAATGGCCCCTTGAGCGAGCTCCTGCACGTCGATCGTAGTGAACACGACATCTGAGAGACGCGCTGAACCAGTGCCCTGTGCGGTACCCGGCATATCCGCGCTATCAGCGCTTACTGACACTGTAACCAAGTCAGCACTTCCCTGCAGGGGAGCATCTTCGCGTTGGACAACGGCGCGGTAGAGGCTCGACAGGCTGATGTTAGAGGCGTGCATAGTAGCATCCATCGGCCCCTTCTTGTGGCGACCTAAGGTTAGCGTAGCTGCGAGCGAGCCTCCTCCAACGGAAAATGAAGTGTTTGAAAGCTTGTATTCGGCGGGGGTCATGGCGAAGAACGTCGCCCCTCGGAGAGGCTCGCCAACAGAGGACGTTGATAAATTGTCAGAGGAAAACGTCTTTAGTTTCGAGGCGACTGACATCTGTACCGTGCCGCCAGTATCACTAAGTTTTTTGTCCAAGACAGACATCTCGCCGCCCGCGATGGTCACAGGCCCGGTCACCGAATAGCCACCGGCTTCAGGAATCGTGATCATCAGCGGAGCGGACACTGTTCCCACCGATGTAATCACGATGTTCGGGTTCACGAGGTAAATGCTTGAGGCGTCGAGGACAAGGCGCACCGCCACATCGCCGGCCGATGAGATCTCTCCAGAGATCCTTTCGAGCTTGGCCGATGCGCGCTCGATCGTAGTGTCCTCATCAGCAAACCCAAAGTTCGAAACATCGAGGTTTCCTACCACAGAGAGTGATGCTGCAGTATCTACTGTCAGATCTCCCCGCACCGCCTCCACCGTGTACGTGTCTCGGTCATCCCGGCAATGGAAGCGACGCACCTGCACCGACGAAGACGCGCGCTGCAGCGTAGCACCTGCGATTCGTGATCGTAGCCCCACGAGCGAAACCTCTTCCGCCGACATCGTTCCTCCGAGCGAGGCCTTAGTGAGTTGAACGTCTCCTGAAATATCAAAGATATCCCCCGAAGCCTCTACATCAAATCGAAAAGCGGCCTCACCACTGATGCTCGAGAGCCCGGAGAGAAACATTCCTTCATACCGAGCTAACGTAATTCGCTCCGCGCGGATCGAGCCTCTTCCAGTTTTCAGAGCGCCATCGTAGGTTCCCGAGACTGCGACAGATTGCCCGCCGAGAGAAACCGCGCTTGAAGGAAGCGAGAAGGCGGATCGTGCTGGATCCAAGGAGGCGTTGTCGGCTTTGAGCGAAAAAGGGACCTCATCGAGGGAGCCGCTCAGACTGAGCTTGGGTAAAGAAACGAGCCCGTTGCTTACGGCCAATGAAGCGCGCAGGTCATCGACCACAATCGTATGCCGCTCTTGCGCTCCAAAAAGCGTAAGACGCCCAGAGATTACTCTCAGGTCATCAAGGCTGGTTGAAATGGAGAGACTCGTTGACGGCATTGCGGCAGCTTGCGATGGAGCTGCGCCGCCGCTCGGAACATCACAGCGCTCTCCAGACTCGGTAACCAAGGAAGCGCTGCCATCCTTAATCCCTAAGGCACCATCCAGAGCCTCCACCTCCACCCGTCGGATCTCGAGGCGCTTCTGCAGTAGCGGCAGCAGCTCGACCCGGACGGACACGCTTCCTAGCCTCCACGTCGAGCAGCCGGCACTGGATGTGGCGATTCCATCCTCAAGCCGAACGCCAAGAAACGGAAGTAGCTTAAAGGACGCCGCCGCAAAGGTTATCTGGTAGCCGGTAGCGTCTGAAAGCGCGCGTTCAAGGTGGGGCCTAAGGAGCGCAAGAAGCCTGCCGCGGAAGGCCATGCCTAATCCTAGGGACAAGCCAACAACCATAAGGGTTGAGATAAGGAGCCGTCTAAGCTTCATCGTGCATGAAATCAGGTAGCAAGGCCTCCCCGGACTGGCGATCCTTCGGGCAGAAACATAGCGAGAGCCGCTCAGCGTGAACGGCACCGGAAAATCCTTGCACTGGTTCGTGCTCCCGTCAAACAGGAATGCGCTATACTCTTCTGTGTCTACTCCCCCATGGCAGCCATGACCTTCTCACTTTCTGCGGCACAGGATCTCCCATCTCAAGCTGCGCGGCCACATACGCACGTCGAAAGTGCCAGGAAGCAAAGTCACTTGTTCCGGGCTGCGACGAAGAAAAAGCAGAAAGTCATGACTGACTCACATTTCCGACACACATTTCCCTGTAATTAGGAAAATATGGTCCTAATATGAGGGGGTACTTTAGAAAGATCGATGCACGGGGAGTACACTCTCCGGTTTGGGATGTACTCCGCGAAGAGCTGCACCTTTCCGGCGTCCCCTTGGCGAGGCGACCCGTCAGGACCGGCGGTGTCGGAGAAGGAATCGATGTACGCGAGTGCGAGGTCCACACCGGAGAAAACACCTCCCGAGGTCCAGATTCGGCCATCATGAACAAACCGCTTGCCCTCATCAACGGTTACGGCGCTATTCCGGCGTAGTTCACCGAGAAACTCCCAGTGGGTCGTGGCCCGCAGCCCATTCAGCATCTGAAGGTCATTAAGAATAAGCGAGCCGGTGCATACGGTAAGGATATCTTGAGCGTCGCCGCAATTTTTTTCAAGGAACGCTTTTGATTCTTCACAGGCGACAACCTCCCGCCTTCCCTTTCCGCCTGGAATTACCAGGGCGTCAAAGCTTGGACATGCTGCAAACGAGTAATCCGGTTGTACTTGAAGGCCGTGCGCGCATCGCACGAGATTCGTGCCACGCGCCACCGTAAAGATCTCTGGCCCATTCGCTTCAAGCCGCCACAAGCCAAAGCACTCCCACGGACCTACGAAGTCTTGTTCCTCGACATCTGGGAAGATAAAGAACGCTATACGACGGGGAGCAATACGTTGTGCCTGAGTTGCGTGAATGTCTATCATGGCTTCTAGCTCCTTCTAATTCCGAGCGCGCTTAACTTATCGATCAGGCCTCGACCATCAAGACCGTCTTCCTCTAAAAGCTTCCGCGCGAGGTTGCGTTCGAGCCAAAAGAAAGGTTGGCCGTACTCCCTCCTAATACGCCGGACCTGTTTATTATCTGAATCAATTGAATCATCTTGGCGAATAATCCCTGGCTGAGGTGGTGCGCTGCGCTCTCCGAGCATTTCATCCTGAAATACCGGAATAGCTTGCTCGTATTTTAACTCAAGTGCCAGCCTACTTTCCAAAACATACCCTTTTCCTTGAGAATCCTCCCTGACGTAAGCAGTACCATGCCATGGGGTGCGGTGCACCGAGGCTCCCACTTGCACAGCGAAATGGCCAGCATACTCGGGCTTTTGATGGATGCTTAGACGAATGCTGCCTGGAGCGACCAATTCGACATCATCCAATTGAAGATGATTTCCTCCTTTTGAGTTGGATTCATAAGCAGCAACATACTCTACCGCTCCTGCGAGCGTCTGCCAAAGCAACTCCTGGCGAAGGAGCTCAAGTTGTGATTCACAGCGCGGCTGATAGATAGTCATAAGAAAATGTAGTGCGTGCTGCGAGGCCTCCACGCCAAATTGTGAGCTCCATGCAAGCAAGGAATCGTGATGTTTACTGTGCAAGATTGCCTCGAAAATGGCAGGTATTTTTCCACTACTTTCGTAGGCACCAATAAGGTTCAGGAACTCGGTTCTCGAGCATGCCTTGAATAGATCCTGCTTTTTCGATTGAAAAATCTCAAGATATTTTTCTTTTTTCCCCCGGTAGATGGTTTCTCGATGTACCCGAAACTTTCCAAGCTCGATCGGGTTAATTTGAGCCTCCAACTCCTCATGCGAGGTAAGAATTACGCCGCCTCCGATCTGGAGCACGTCGTGCATCCGATTAAGCTCGTCTTTGTAATGCTCGATATCGGACTCGGATTCAGATGAAAAGCAAGGATATCGCCGCGCATCACGAATGGCGAGGATAGAAATCGGTTGTTCGGGTCGAACATCTCTTGCTTGAAAAAGCCAATCAATGGTCCGGTTTTGTCGAGCTAGCTCAACCAGCAACTGAGCCGTCTTTTCTTGGTCATATATTGCGTACACCTTGAGTTCTTCACCAAAATCCGCGATTCGCCGAGTGAGCCGTTCGTTTTTTTGACGTGAGAGGTTGATTGCTAAATCAATCGTCGCGCTGATACCTGAGCTCGTCGGTGCGCTTCGCTGTTCAATTATCTGCGCCAGACTGCCAAACAGGCCGCTGTGCGATTGGTGGGAGATAGCCAGAGCCCGCTGTATTACCTCAAGACGCTCACCAACGTATTGATCCCGAGCACATTCCAGGGCTTTGGTGACAGTCCATAGCTGGACAAGTGCCTCAACCTCTCCCAGATCGGGAGAGATTCCATCATTCTTAGCCGGATTGCGGTCCCGTACAGGAAAGAGAAGCACCGCAAGTTGCAACGGCCCCTCTCGACACAAGGCGGCGGAAAATAACCTCTCACGAATACCTCGCCCCTCTTGAGATGGCACGGCCCCCCGTCTCACCTCGGAATCAAGAAGAACCTCTGTACAGATTGCTCCGAGAGTTACCGTCCCCCATCCCCGCTTGGGATCCTCGGCTCGCTTTTTCGCTCTATGTGCTATCCGATAGGCGAGGCTCAATCCAGCGGCCTTCAGTGCCGGAAAGAGTACGGTCCGAATATCGGAGGAGCTCACCTCAACTCGCGGGGTCGCATAGCCGGTCGGCCGTTTAGGCAGAAACCCCGTAGCGAGTATATCCTGAATAATCGGGTGCGTACCGCGTTCAGACAGACGCTCGTGAACGCCCGCGGTATGCGGGTCATTATGAGAACTACTCCTCGTTTCGATGACAAACATAGTGGGCGTATACTCTGAAATTAGAAACCTTCTATCGACGTAGATCGTGGGACGTCATGGGACAGCTAGGACGAGATCGTGAGACCTGTCTGGATCTTACACCGATGGCGAGTGCGCACGTCGTTTGGGTGGTGGCCGACCGCCACACCTTCGACACATACCAGGTCGACGAGACCAACAATTTGCAGTCGTTTGCAGTATAAACGACCTGAGATCCTCTGATGACCAGAAGAGAAGTCAGTTAGAAAGGCAGATGCGAGAGGAGCCGGTCAGCTTGGCGTATGCTCAGGCGGGGCCGCCTACTTCCCAATGCAGAACTTCGAAAAGATCCGCCCAAGGATATCCTCGGTGTAGGTCTTCCCAACGATCTCATCGAGTGCGCTCAGCGCTTCACGAATATCAGCGACGAGAATCGGAAGCGCCGGGGTCTTTGAGGCTACAGCATCGGCGAACTGCCCGAGCGCTTGTTCGGCTCGGCGGAGGCAATCGCGATGTCGCTCGTTCGTGACGACCTCTCCAACCTCTCCACGCTCAGGCATGCTCTTGCCAACATCCTCAACGAGCGCCTCAATCAGCGCCCCGATCCCAGCGCCGGTTTTCGCTGAGATATAAAAGTTCTGCTGACAGGTCTTTGAGTCACAGAAGACCTTGATCATCGCGTTTGGGTTGAGATCGATCTTGTTTACCACGAGCCATACTCGCTTACCGCTCTCCCGCAGTAGGTCAGCGGTTGACTGCCAGCTTAGGGCCTCATCGGTTGCGTCAACGACAAGGAGTACGAGATCAGCCCACGGAATACGTTCCTTTGCGAGTTCGACACCGATCTTCTCAATCTCATCGGTCGTTTCCCTAATACCGGCTGAGTCGCAAAACACAAACTTCTGACCACCAAGCGACGCCTCCTCCTCGATAAGGTCTCGCGTCGTTCCCGATATCGGCGAAACGATCGCTCGCTTTTTGCCGAGGATAAGGTTTAAGAGGCTCGACTTGCCGGCGTTTGGCTGGCCACAGAGAAGGACCCGCACTCCCTCATTCACAAGGCCACCTAGAACGTAGGTTGAAAGGAGCTGAGATACCTTGGCACGCGCAACCTCAGCGCGGGCCGCGATCTGATCAATCCGTTCGGGCTCAATATCCTCTTCTGGAAAATCGATTGAGGCTTCAAGCTCGGCGAGAACATCTCGCAAAGGTTCTCCGATAGCGGAGACCGCTTGGCTGAGACGTCCTTTTAATTGCTCACCCGCGAACCGGAGCTCCTCTTCGCCCTTGGCGTTAATCACATCGGCGATAGCCTCAGCTTGGGCCAGGTCCAACTTTCCGTTCAAGAACGCGCGCTTCGTGAACTCACCGCCGGCGGCAGGAAGGATTCCATACGCGTACAGCGACCGAAGCACCTGTTGCACAAGCACCGGGCTACCGTGGAACTGAAACTCCCCGACATCCTCTCCGGTAAAGCTCCAAGGACCAGGCATGAACACCGCGAGCCCCTTATCGAGGGTCGCTGACGTTTTAAAGTCGAGGATCTCTCCAAAGATAAGGGTGCGGGGATGCCGCAGCGGATCTTTCTTACCTTTGAAGAGCGCTTTGAGCGCGAGTCTCGTTCGTGGTCCGCTTACTCGAATAACAGCGACACCGGCCGGAACGGGTGCCGTCGCGAGCGCTGCTATCGTTGTCTCTTCCATGTCGGTCTCTTTAAACTAATCGTTACGCGTTGGTAACTATCAAGACACTCATGGGGAGTATAATCTTCACCCGATCCCTAACCTACTAAATCAAGGTGAGGATATAGCCCACGCCGAAGATACCTACACTCGCGATAAAGGTTCCCCAGTACACCCCACCTTGGTCGGTCTTACGAAGGTACATCTGCTGCGTAATCGAGATGATGTTATTCACAAGCCAGTAGAGCACGAGACCAGCTGGCATCGGGAATACGATGAACATTCCGGCGAAGACGATCGGCATGAACATCATCACCTTTTGCTGCGTTGGATCCGCTGAAGGATTTGGAGTGGTCCACTGTTGAATGATCATGCTCGCGGCCATCAGGAGCACCATAACCGGAACACCGATACCGAAGATCTCAAGCTTCTCTGGAGATGAGAGGTCCGTAATCCAGAGCGCGAACGGCGAGTGACGAAGCTCGATCGCGTTCAGAAGAGCTTGGTAGAGACCGAAGAACACCGGGATCTGAATCATGATTGGGAAACAA
>JAIXPR010000202.1 GCA_027486155.1 Pseudomonadota bacterium
AGAACGCCGAGTGGCCTCGCATCGAGTTAGTTCGAAAGCGGAATGACGACGGCGCCCGATATTTCGGGCCGTATGCCTTCAGCAGCGAACTCCGCAATCTTCTCGAGGTTATCAAAAAGGTGGTTCCTCTCCGATCGTGCGCCGACACGGTTCTCTATAATCGACAACGGCCGTGCCTTGAGTATCAGATTAAGCGCTGCGCTGCTCCTTGCTGTCTTAAAATATCTCACGAGGAGTACCGTGGCCTCGTTCGGCAAGCGATAGGGATTCTTGAGGGTAAGACCACTGCCACCATTAAGGAGCTTTCCGACAAGATGGAGCGGGCGGCTGAGGAGCTTCGCTTTGAGGAAGCTGCCGCGTGGCGTGATCGGGTCGACGTCCTCAAGGCGTACCAAGCTGGTTACTCGTTAGTGTCTTTTCGTGATGAGGATCGAGATGTTTTCGCGCTGGTGCGTGAGGGGGATACCGCCGTCTTGTGTGTCATCCTTGTGCGGGGAGGAAGGCTCGCCGAGACCAAGACCTTCACGTTGGAGAATGTTGGGGTTTCTGATGAGGAGCTGCTTGAGAGTGGAATTCAGCAGTTTTATGAGGGACAACGGGAGATTCCACCTGAGATCCTCACGCAAAAAGATCTTGAGAATGCCTCGATACTTGAGGCTGGCCTGAGCGCGAAGCGAGGATCGAGCGTTACCCTCCATGCTCCTCAGCGTGGCTCCAAAGCCCGGCTTATCGCTATCGCCGAATTAAATGCTCGTCACGCGTTCGCCGGATCCTATAGCCAGGACGCCGGCTGGTCCGGTGTAGCGCAAGGGCTGGTGAAGCTTGCTGGTCTTAAGCAGAGCCCAAGGAGGGTTGAATGCGTGGATATCTCCAACTTTCAAGGGTCCGACATCGTTGGTGCCGTTGTTGTGTTTTTTGATGGTGTGCCTGACAAGGGATCGTATCGAAAATACAACATCAGCCAACAGGGCAAGCCAGATGATTTCGCCGCGATCTACGAGGTGGTCTACCGCCGTCTTAAACGGGGGATGGAGGAGGGGAACCTTCCCGACCTTCTTGTGATCGACGGAGGGGCGGCGCAGCTCCAGAAAGCGGTGGAGGCGAGGGAGGACCTCAAGCTGAACGTTGATATTATCTCTCTCGCCAAGATGCGGACGGAGAGTGACGTTCAGGCGAAAGATGTTGCGCGCAAGCCGGAGCGTGTTTACCTGCCTGGAGCGACCGATTCAATTGGACTCGATGAGGGGGCGATTGTCACGCGCTTTCTCTCTCGCTTGCGAGACGAGGTGCACCGATTCGTGATTACGTTCCACAGGCAGAAGCGGTCGCGTAGGGTTTTTCAATCGGTTATGGATACCGTTCCGGGAGTCTCTCCCGAGCATAGGAATCGACTCATTCGGCATTTCAAGAGTGTGGATACCATCGGTCGGGCTGACCCGGCGGAGGTCGCTCGAGCGGGTCGAATGCCGCTCTCTCTCGCCAAGAAGCTTGTAGAGACTATTCTCAAAGAGTAATGAGATGAAGGGGAAAGGAAGCTCGATCATTTTTGGGATGACCTCGATGCTCGCAATAGGTACAGTAGAGTCATGAAGTTTTTATTTCGCGTTACCTTTATCCTCTCCGCGTGCTTATTCGCCTCGCCTTTTGACGCCCAGGCTCAGAGGTATCGATATATGGATTCGTCGGGGAATATCCATTTTGTGGATTCCTTGGGTGATGTTCCACGGCAGTATCGCCAGCAGCTTGTTGCTCCGACCCCGACCCCGGTGCTTGATCAGCGCCAACGGCAGGAGCTTCAACGAGCAAAAGAACGTGAGTACAAGGACCGGCTTCGCCAAGCTGAAAACAAGAAGCGTGAGCTAGAGAGGGTACGCAAGGCTATGGAGCGTGATCAGCGGCTCCGTGGCGGCAAGGCTAACGCCGTTCCCGCGCCCCCTCAAGCGGCGGCGCCCGCGGCTCGACAAGATTCCATTGAAGTTATTCGCTAGAAACCTTGTGACGTTTGCGTCGGACCGTGATGAGCCGGTCAGTTGGTTGAGCCGTGGCCACAAATGCCTCAACTGTTTGATACAGCACCTCGAAGGTGCACGGCTTGGGGAGAAACGTCCACTGGAGTTTGTCATTAGTTAGCCGCTCAGCCGCTAGAGGGTCGCCGCTCGTGATAACAATCGGCATTCCGGGCCGCTTCGCGTGAATCGCTTTCAGGAGCTGCGGCCCAGATGTTCCGGGCATGTCGTCATCGATAATCACAGCGTCAAAAACTCTCGGGGAGTTTTCAAGGGCCATCAGGAGCGTCGCTCCGTTCTCGCAAACTGTTGGGGTATGCCCCCGCGCAAGGAGAGCCGCCCGAAATACCTCACGGATAGTGGCGTCGTCGTCGGCGACCAGGACAGAGAGTGGTCGAATGGTTTTCGGCGCCCACCGTGTTGCTCTCGTGCCCTCGCGCGGCCCGCCCGACGAGGCCGGAAGACACAGGGTAAAGGTGGTGCCGATGCCTTCCGCGCTCGTCGCCGAAACTTGACCGTTGTTTCGCTCGATCAGCGTCTTTACCATCGCGAGACCGAACCCTCGCGGTGCGCTGGACCTCTTCGTGGAGATGAAGGGGGTAAAGATCGTTGGAAGGATTGATCGGTCAATGCCAGGGCCGTTATCCGACACAGAGATGCACACCACCTCGCTCTCTTGTATCGGGCATCCGATAGTCGGATCTTGCCCCCTAATCGTCGCGGAGAGATTGATGTTTCCAGCGCGCCCAAATGCCTCGCGGGCGTTAAGGATCAGATTCGTGAGGATCTGGCGAAGGTGCGTACGATCGGCGCGCACATATATCCTTCCCGGTTCGACCGATGTTGTAAGGGCGACACCGACGGGCATGACAGCTTGTAATTCCGACACGACCTCGTTAAAGGTCGTCCCTACATCGATCTCAGTAATGGTCGGAGTTATACCTGCCTCAAGGGTTTGTGCCTGATTGTATATCTCTGAGGATTGACCTATCGCGGAGAGCGCCGCTTGAAGAGACGCTATCGCTGGATGACCTTCGCCGAGCGTTCGCTCCGCGTTTTGGATATGTGCCGCGGCTATGAAGAGATGATTGTTGGCGTCATGCGCCAGTCCGGAGGCGAGAAAAGAGGTGGGAGGCGAGTTGCCAATCCCTGTTTCGAGTCCGACGATATCGTAATGATCGACGTCATCGCCGGTGTAATGAGGAATTTGGTTCAGGAGATACTGTCGCACGCCGGCGCGCTGCACTACCAATCTTATGGACTCCCGGGCTGCCTCCAAGGAGAGTTCATGTCGTTTGAAGGCGAGCCGCTTGAGAGCCTCGCGGTCCTCCGGATGGCAGCGAGGGGAGAGGATCTCGTCGATGGTCTGCGTCGTGGCGCTCTCAAGGTCGAGAGCCTTCTGAGTCTCGTCGGTATAAAAGGAGACCGTCCCGTCGGTGTACACACGGAGGAAGAGCACTCCTGGCTGATTAAGAAGGCTTCGAAAATGATTCTCGTTGCGCGCGGTCGCTCGAATGGCTTGGATCGTCGCCGAGATGTCTCGGGTGATAATCCAAACGCGGTGCAACGCGTTGTCCTCGTAGTGGGCGTAACAGGCGACGTGCTGGGTAGCGGGATGGCCCGCACTGTCAGCCGTATGCCACTCAAATCCCTCCCGAGTAAGGTTATGGCGATGCCAATGTTCAAACATCTCTTTAAACCCAAGACGCGCCGGAAAAAGAGTTTCGAGGCTTTTTCCGAGGAGAGGAGCTGGAGAGTCGTACGAACGTAAGTGGGCAAAGCTTTGGTTGGCCTCAAGACATTCGGATGCCGAGGAGTAGAGAAGATCGGCGAAGCTTCGAGAGTCCACGTCGCGCGGGATGGGAGTGGAAAAAGAGATGTAGGCGATACCAGCCGAGCTTGACTCTACGAGCCCTATCAGGTCGGCGAGCGTCAGGTCATTATTGCGGGGGTGTTGAAAAGGGGGAAAGTCGTGCTCACCACGCGACTCAGAAACGCGATGCCGTGGCGCCATGGGAGTCTCCGATGGAGAACTTTCACTCGCCGTAGAGTCCGGAAACCCTTTACGCATCTCTCCCCCCGCACGAAAGTCCGACGGACAAGCAGGTACCCCTGACTCGAGCGAACTCGGATAGGAACCCTTGACCTCCGTTGGATGCTATCAAAAGGTCATAACACACTTTCCCAGGGGGGTGAGAAAAATCTACCGTTATGCTGAATGTATGCAAAAAATAAGGTCAGGGCGCGCTCCATCGGGAGGCGCCCTGACCTAAAAAGGCACTATAATCTAGGTGCTTAGGCCTCTAGTGCTTTGATGCCTGGGAGGGAGTTCCCCTCGAGGAGCGCGAGGAACGCGCCGCCGGCCGTCGAGATGAAACTGAATTTGTGTCCGAGCTGCATCTGGTGAATGGCGGCGTCAGTATCTCCTCCACCAACCACAGTGAGCCCGTGAGAGTTAGCTATCGACTCGCACATGTCGTGCGTTCCTTTAGAGAAGTCTTCATTCTCAAACGCCCCCATCGGGCCGTTCCAAACGATCGTCTCCGCTGTGTGGAGAGCTTCGCGATAGAGCAGGCTTGTAGCGGGACCGATATCAAGCGCCATCGTGTCGGCGGGGATCTCCTGTACAGGAACCGCTCGTCCCAGCCCTTTGCTAGAGAGTGATGGCGCGACAACAACGTCTACCGGGAGGTACACCTTGCAGTCGCGACGAGAGAGAGTGCCAAGTAGCTCAAGACATTTGGCCGCAAGGTCTGACTCGAAGAGGGAGCGACCAACTTGGAGTCCTTGCGCGGCAAGGAAGGTGTTAGCCATCGCTCCGCCTATGATTAGTTTGTCCGCCTTCGAGGCGAGATTTACTAACGCGTTGAGCTTGCTGGAAACCTTTGAGCCTCCGATAACCACGCACAGAGGCTTCTTCGGCTTTTCCATCGCCTGATTGTAGTAATCAACCTCTTTTTGCATCAGAAGTCCGGCTGCTTTCTGTTTGAAGAGCTTAGGAACGCCTACCATCGAGGCATGTGATCGGTGCGCCGTCGCGAAAGCGTCTCCGACGAAAACCTCGCCGAGCTTTGCGAGTTGCTGAGAGAACTCCGGATCGTTTTTCTTCTCTCCGGCGTTGAAGCGGAGGTTCTCAAGGAGCAGGACCTGTCCATCTATCAGTTCGTTTGCGAGGCGTGTAACCTCTGGTCCGACGCAGTCGGGTGCCATAATAACATCGGTGTTGAGAAGCTCGGCTAGGCGACGGCTCACCGGCTTGAGCGAGAGGGCGGCGTCACGACCAGTGGGCTCGCCGAGGTGGGACATGAGGATCGCTCGCCCCCCTTGTTCAAGCACGTGTTTGAGGGTTGGCAGGAACTCCTTGATTCGATTGTCATCGGTAATCTCTTGCGCGTCGTTGAGAGGGACGTTGAGGTCCGCGCGAATGAGAACTCGTTTTCCTTTTACATCTAAGTCTTTTAATTGACGCATACTTCTAGATTCCTGTTGGTTCACTTATCCAGCACGTTTCTACACGAAAATCACGTTGGAGTACACGCTCCAAGGCGCGAACTCCAAATGTTTCACTCCCGTAGTGGCCCATGCATATCACGTTGACTCCGAACTCCTTGGCCGCGTGATAGGCCTCTTGTTTTGACTCCCCAGTCAAAAGGATATCTATACCCAGCTCCGCGCATTCCGGGATGACCGAGGTCGCCGAGCCGGTCGCGATACCGATAGTTCGCGCCTCTGTCGGTCCGAACGGAAGGACAAGGGGTGCTTGCAGCGCCCCATCGCATTGGCACACCTGAGAAGCTATCTCGTGGGGAGTGCGGGGGGTCGAGAAGCTGCCTCGAATTCCAATCGTGGCTCCCTTATACGCAAAGGCGGGAGAGATA
>JAIXPR010000133.1 GCA_027486155.1 Pseudomonadota bacterium
CACGGACCAAACGTAGAGAAGAGAATAGGGCGCCTTTCGGTGATCGCTTTTATCATTTTGGTCGCTATCGGAGTGGTAGTTAGAGGGGCATACCTCAGCCATTTTCCGATGCAGGTACACAACGACGAATCCTCCTCAGTCGTTGATGGGGTCTCGCAGTTCGTCGCGGGGAACGGTGGATGGGCGCTCTACGGAACCGCCTTTGGTGGACACCCCAATCTCGGCTATTGGCTTAGTGCCATTCCAGGAAGGATCTTAGACGATCTCTCTTTGCATAGCGCTCGCTTGGGTTCAACGCTCTCCGGATCGTTATCGCTCATCGTGTTCGGACTCTTCGTATGGCGGGCGTGGGGCAGAAGAGCCGCGCTCTTTTTCCTTGTATTCGCCGTTCCCTTCCATCTCCATGTCCACTACTCTCGCACGGCTTTTCCTTACATCCACGCGGTGCTTTTCGCCGCAATCGTAAGCCTCGCCTTCGCGCGGTTTGCTCAAGCTCCCTCCGCGCGTCGCGCTTTAGAAGTGGGTATAGCCGTTGGAATCGGGGCCTTAGTCTATCCGGCGACCCATGTATTACCGTTCGCGATCATTGCGGCGGTGGTACTCGGGGTCTTTCCTCTGTTTGTCAGAGCGCGAGGGATCGGGCAGGGACTTAAGCGTGGAGGCGTTCTCTCCCTGGTTTTCGTGGTCGGTGTTCTGTTGGCGATGGGACCTCAGCTCTTCCATATGTACAACCACGGATACTCCAGTCGTCTTCGACAGACCTTCATTTTTCATCCGCACAACGTCGCGCACCTTACTCCGTTGACGGGTGACCAAAACGCCACGCTCCCAGGGATCGCGTGGTTTAGTCTCAAGAGCACAAGTAAATTCTTTTACAAGTCGGATAGTGGTGAGCAGTATAATTATGACCAGGCGCCTCTCCCTCTATGGGCGTATGTTTTGGCGACGGTAGGAGCTCTCGCGCTCGTTGTCCGATGCGTGGGGCGTGAACCGCATTCCCTTTTCATCGTCGCGACCGCTGTGCTGACCATAGTTACCTCCGCGCTCATGGTAGAAGCGAACTTTTCGCCACACCTCGTTCTGTTCTCCCTCATAATTCCCCTGTGCATGGCTTTCGGATGGGACCGAATGTGTCGATTCAGTAAGCTCAGGAATGTGTGGTTGCTGACCGTTTTTACGATCGGCATCGGAGTTCTATGGGGTGAGTGGAATTGGCGATTCTATAACGCGACGATGAGTCCTGAGCGTTCGAGGATCGCGCAACCTCAGAACTATCTATTGGATCTACCGGTAGACCACCGAGGAGTTAAATTCATCCTGAACACGTCAACTACCGCGCTCTCTGAGGGAGAGTCGTACTACCAATTAATCTATCCGAACGCGACGCAACTCAAAGCTCCCGCGACGACCACACCAGAGGAAGCAATCGTTCTACTGGAAAAGCACGGATGTCCTTGTGTGATAGCTGAGGACCCCGCGGAGGTTGAGCGACTCTCGGCGGTCTTGACTGGGAGCGGGAGGCGAGTGGAGGTGTTTCGGTATCCCAAGATGCCGGTTGAATACCTGGTCGTTGATGGGGCCCGACAACAGGAGAACGAAAGCGCGCGATAAGTTCTATCAGTGATAGACCATGCGCAATCGCAAGCTACAATCAAAAAGGAGAGCTCGGCGGCTCTCCTTGCTAGAGGTGTCCCTCAAAAGCATCTAGTGAATTGCGGCTCCTGTGGGAATGTCTTCATTCTCCTCGACGGCGGCCTCAGGCTCTTCACCGTTGAGCGCTCTACAGAGATCCGAAAGCATATCGAAGGCCCTCGCGAGAGAGTCCATCTCATCGCAGGTAATCTCGATCATCTCAAACGCTAACTCCTCGTCGGTCAGTTCAGGCACATCTTTTCTCTCTTTGGCCATGAGTTCTCCTCGGCGACTCGTATACGGTGAATTGATGCACAACCCGTTCCACTGGGGATGTCGGGCAGTACGCCGGAAAACTGAAGGGTGAATTTTAAAAATTACGGCGCACCAAGGGGTTAGAACGGCAAAAAGATGGATGCGTCCGTGTTGCCCTGACAATTCGGTGACACCCCTGGGCAGAAATGACTGAGTGCTGGGATGGAAAGGGGGACAAGAGTGCCCGCTGGCTCTGCCGTAGGGAAGCGGTCAACGTGCTGATTATACTCCGCTACAACGGCTCGCATGAAGGAGGACGTATAGGCCCGGTTGCAGGTTAACTCTTAGACGGCCGCTCATCTCCGGCGGCTCGTTGGGTGACAACGGTTGGTTCGGTTTCCTCGTGAATCATGCCGTATCCACCAAGATCCGGTCTGAATGAGGGCTCAGCTACCGTGCACCCAGCTAAAAGAGATAGTCCCATCAGGCATGTAAGTAATTGTAATGCGCGACACATAGAGGATGTCTCTATAATTATTTTACTTCTTGGAGTTATGGCAGTCGCACCGAAAAGTGTTGCCTCTACAGAGATGTATTTGGGAATACTAGGAAACATGGGACAAAAGTGACCTGGCGCGTGG
>JAIXPR010000157.1 GCA_027486155.1 Pseudomonadota bacterium
CCTCCCGAAGGTGTGTCGTATTGTGGGAGGGCGACCGTCCCCGGTCGCCGGAACGCTCCGCATCGCGAATTTCTTTCGCTGAATGTAACGCGGCGGTCGGGCCTGCCCCCCGTAGCTTCAGCGTAGGGGGGCGCCCTTGCGTCTCCCCGCACCCCGTCCCCCAGAGACGTCAAGCCGAGTCTTACATAAAGCGGCAAAATAACCGGCAATAATTTCGGCATTGAATAGCATAAGCATTTGATATATTATGTTTTAATAGCGCATCAAATGCGGCAAAAAATGCGTCATAAGGATGTGTGGAGAGCATGGACTTACTAGATAATCCCCGTCTTATGGAGCCCTTACTTCCTTCCGAGGGTACCAAGGTCCTTGAAAATCTGGCGGTAGAGCTTGTATCGGCAGCCGCCGGGTTAGCGGGAAAGTTATCTGAGGACACCGTTCGTGCCGTGTCGGGGCTCGTTCGCTCCATGAACTGCTACTACAGTAATCTGATCGAGGGGCATCAGACCCATCCCGTTGATATCGAACGAGCGCTCAAAGGGGACTACTCACGTGAGCCTCACAAGCGAGATCTGCAGCTTGAGGCGTTCGCGCACATTGAGGTGCAGACGATGATCGATTCTCAAACGATCAGCGCTCTTGATATCCCGCGCGCTGATTTTATCATCTGGTTGCATCGAGAATTCTGTAGCCGATTGCCGGGAGAGCTTCTCAAGAATCGAGATCCTAAAACTGGCAAAGAGGTTGTGGTTGTGCCGGGAGAATTTCGGAGAGATGAAGTTCTTGTGGGGGCGCATCTCGCTCCGGTGGCGTCCGAGCTTTCGAGCTTTATGCGTCTGTTCGAGGAGCGCTACAACGTAGACAGGCTCTCTCGAGTGACGCAGATTATAGCGGTGGCGGCGTCACACCACAGACTCCTATGGATTCATCCATTCCTTGATGGGAATGGCCGAGTGGCTAGACTTTTCAGCCACGCCTTCCTGAAAGGACTGGGTGTAGGGAACGCCCTTTGGTCCGTCTCGCGGGGGCTCGCGCGCAACGTTACTGAATACAAATCGCGACTAGCCGAGGCGGATAGGTGGCGAGATGGTGATACTGATGGACGAGGGAGCTTAAGTCAGCGTGGGCTCATAGCGTTCTGTGAGTTCTTCCTCGCGGCGTGCGTTGATCAGGTTCGCTTCATGGACCAACTTCTTGAGCCGGCCGGGTTCCTGGATCGAGTGCGGCGGTATTGCGCGGAACAGATAGAGCGGAAGGCGATGCCTAAGGGGGCATTTGAGGTGTTGCGCGAGGTGATCCTTTTTGGGCCCCTCCCTCGCGCAAAGGCAACCGAGGTAACAGGATACAAAGAGCGTCAAGCACGAAGTATCGTTTCCCGGCTGATCGAGCTTGAGCTATTGACCGCGGACTCTCCTCGAGCGCCGTTGCGGCTCCACATTCCACATGCCGTAGTCTCAGCGTGGTTTCCTCGGTTGTATCCGGGGTGAGTGCGGAGCGGGTGATAGCGTTGGGGGGATGACCGTCTCCCGACGTTTGACCGTTGGATGGGAGGGCGCGCATTCCCCCCGTCGCTTCGCTACGGGGGACAAGCATGCGCGCCGTGTTGCATGACGCATATAATGTCCACGCCTATTGGGACCCGGAGGGCCCGTATCCTTACGGGCCGGAATCGCAACCGCATTTTCAATTCGCACCTGTGACCGCGATACAATGTGTTAATTTCGAACATACCCGGCCTGTCAGGATCCACCTTCGCTGCGCTTCGGCGGACGCTGAACAGGCCCTCCGGGGGGATTGGCCCGCCATTTTGCGCCGTGCATCCCCTAACTTACTGTTATTACACCCCTAAAAAAATCTCGAGCAAGTCTAAAGTCTCCCCCCCTCCCTGCCGACACCCTACGTAAACCAGTGTAGTGGGGAGAACCGATGCCGGAGACATCACGCCACAAGAACGATCACACGACGAGTGTCGCTACGCTCTCCGTGCGTCTGCTGTGCGCCATACTCTATCTTCTCGTCGCGCACTCGAGTGCCTTCGCGACCCCCTCTGACATCGGACACCTGATCCGCACAAAGAAACTTGAAGACACGGTGCTCATCCCGCACCAGATCGAAACATCACTCACTGAGTTGAACACGCAACCGAAAGAGATAAGCCTTCAAGCAATTCTGGAGCCGTACGCTGCTAACCGAGAGCAGGTTCGAGCGGTCTTAAACCTCCTGTCAAATCCGAGCGTTCTCACCGTGTCGGTCCGGCTCCTCAACGGTTCCTTTTTCGATGACAAGGTAGCGAAAGACTACCAAGACCGCCTCGCGAACTTCGCCTTCACCGGATACGAGCGGGAAGGGTACAAGTTTTTTCAGCAGGTGGGATACGTCCCGATGCGAGAGGAACTCTGGCGCGAGCTGCGGCAGAGTGGAAGCGAGGACCCTGACCGCATCTATGCTGAGGCGAGCGCGGGTGGCGAGGTTGTTCTCCTCGATGCCACTGGAAAACTGTATCGTCTCACGAAGGGATTCACCCTTTCTCGCCTCTCTGAACGGGACGGTCTCGATGGAGTAGCGCTTCTTGGCGATGGTGTCTACGGCAACATAACATCACCCGGTCAAACGATCGCGACCGCTTTCTCATCAACCAACACCTCCCTCTTTGAGCTCTCCGAAGCTATCCCCACAATCTACGCCTTCTCGCTCCGACGACTCGGCGAGGACTCACCCGGAACAACCTTGCAGTACTACGTCTCGATTGGGATCTCCTCTGAAGGTGCCGCGGGTGACGAGCCCCTTTACGAGCAAGCGGCGATCATCCCGATCTCGGTGCGGGTCGAGCAGCGCTCGGGGGAGGTGTGTGATAACGGGAGCGATGATGATGGTGACGGCTCAGTAGATTGCGCCGATTCCGATTGTTCCTCCTCCCCATCGTGTCCGCCTCCACCTCCCTCTGAGGATTGCTACAACGGTGTGGATGATGACGGAGACGGATCCACTGACTGCTCAGATTCCGATTGCTCATCCCTTCAAAGTTGTTCGCCTCCCGCCG
>JAIXPR010000141.1 GCA_027486155.1 Pseudomonadota bacterium
ATCGGCCGAGTCACCGCCGTAAATATGTCAAAAAGACTCCCCAGGGGTCGCAGCAAGCGAAAATCAAGATTTCCATCCCGTATCTCAGAGGCGAGGTTCCAAAAATTTGGCGCGACGATACCCGCGTGCACACAGTTAACGGATTGCAGCCAAAAGATGTAGAATAGGAAGTTCTCACGGCTCCACGTTCCGATGTGAGAGATATGCAGGAAGAGAAAGTCAGTGGTGCAGTAGAAGGTGGCAAATGCCGCCACATCGAAGAGCACGCTGAGCACAAAATTGAGACGAAAGCTCATCAGCTTCGCGAGCGAATTAAGCATCTGCTGGTGGAGCACCCGGATATAGGGAGAAACGTTTTCTCTCATCTAAATACCCGCCGCGTTATACAGACGAAGACCTCGACGCCACAACCACATCGCGAAGAGGGTTAAGCCCCCTATCCATCCGAGAAGCGTCACAGTAGCTGACGAGAGCGAGACAGGACTCGTCCCAAGAAAGATGTTCGCGGGAACGGAGGTAATAAACGGAAAGGGAGTATATTCGAGAAAGCGCTGGAGCGTTGGGGGAAAGAGCTCAATCGGAATGAAAGCGCCGGAGAAAAGGACGGCGAAAAAGCCGAAAATTACCCTAAAGATCCACACCTCTTCAAGCCAGAACGCCACCAAGCCAAAGGTGAAATCAATCACAAACCACAACACGCTGACCAAAAGGGAGAATCCGATACCCACAAGGCATGTGGCGATGTCCAGCGGGGGCAGGAAGTTGAATAGGTCTAAAACACCGATGGCCAGCACCGCCGTTCCGACTTGAAGCACCTGGAAAGCGATAAACTCGCCAGCGTAATACTTCCAGGCGTCGAAGGGATAGAGCAAGAACGCGGTCATTCGGCCGAGTCGGATATGCTCAGAGAGATTCCATGTCCGATGAGAACGCACGAGCAAGGCCACGATGAACGACCAACACTGGTAGTGCAGCATCTGATCCATCGTAAACCCGGAGATACTCCCCCCGCCTCGGGATTCGTAGATAGAGCGCCAAATGTTGTAGTTGATGGCGATAAATACGAGTGAGGGCGCAACCAACATCAGGAAGAAATCAGCTTTAAACGCCATGTACCGAGAGAGCGATACGCTGATGGTCTTCCGCCATTTACCGAGCTCCCTCATCATCATGGCTTAGCCTGGAAGAAGGTGGGGATTCGCGAGAAGTGTTTTAAGCACTCGCTCAATCGGTAACTTCTCAGTTGAGTAGTCAACAACGGGGAAGGCTGAGAGTATCGCTATCGACCTCTCTCGTAGCGATTCCTCCTCTATCTGTAACTCGACTGAGGTACCATCCTCATCCCATTGTGGATTGAGGCCTGCCCATATCGGATGATCGCGATCAACCGGCTCCCCGAACGACAAAGTTACAAACTTCGCTCGACCTAAGACTCCCTCAAAATCACCGATAGTCCCGTCAAATCTCTTTCGGCCACCAAGAACGAGAACGATTCGGGGACAGAGCGCCTCGATATCCGCCATGTAGTGAGAGGTGAGGATGATGGTTGTCTTTTGTTGGCGTTGATACTCTTTAAAGAAATCCCGTATGTGCTTTTGGGCAACCACATCCAATCCGATAGTGGGCTCATCAAGGAAACAGAGATCGGGATTGTGCAGCAGGCACGCCATCAGCTCCATCTTCATACGCTCACCGAGTGAAAGTCTTCGGATATGCGTGTGAAAGAGGTGTCGAACGCCGAGGATCTCCCCGAGCGAATGCACTCGCTGGGTGAATTCTTTCTCGGGAACCTCATAATAGCGCTGCAGCAGTTGAAACGAGTCGTACGCCGGAATGTCCATCCACAGCTGGGACTTTTGTCCCATTACCAACGCGATCCGTTTGCGGAAATCCTTGGGGCGAGAAAATGGCTCGTAGCCAAGAACTCGCGCGACACCACGACTCGGCGCAACAATCCCCGTGAGCATCTTTATGAGCGTGGTCTTCCCTGCCCCATTTGGTCCGAGTAATCCAACGATCTCGCCAGGCCCAACCTCTAGATTAAAGTCTTGGATCGCGCTCACCGTGACACGATTCGGCGACACGAACGAACGCAGGGTGCCCAGAAAGCCTGGCTCCTTGCGGGCAGAGAGATACTCCTTTGTTAAAGATTGGCACGAAATGACGGGTGTGTTCACGGTGCTGGAAGGGTACCACGGAGGGAGCATCATCGGTAAGTAGGTTGTTTTCTCTCTCGGGGAATAATTTTACAAAGAGAACAACGAGGACGCAGAGGGGAATGAAATAGGCGCCTAATACCGGCCCTGAGTAACTTCACTGGAGTAATCCGGGCCTCAGGGCTCGATGCACCTCAATGGCACAACCGATGAACTGTTGGTTAGGAGGGGCTCCTTCCCTCCTCTCGATTCTCGCCGCTCTCTTTGTTAAAATACATATACATCTTATCGATAAGGTAACGCATAAGTTGCCTACGACACTCACCCGGCTCTATTGATTAGAGAGCCCTGCGGTTTCTCCCCCCACGGTTTCTCTCAC
>JAIXPR010000282.1 GCA_027486155.1 Pseudomonadota bacterium
CCAAGAGCGAACAACGATTGATATGGTCAATCGGGGCACTATGACAATTATAACGTCGCGCGCTACTGAGGTATCCATCTTAAATGGGCCGGGAGCTGGTGGGGTTGTTGATAAACGCTCCCTGGGGTGAGCTGCCACGGGCTTTTCACCACGCTTTCTGCTGGTTTGGCATAAGGGTTACACCACCCGTCGATGATTTGCGACGCACGATATCGAACGCTCCCGACGGCTCAGCACTATCAAATCATCCTTCAACAACAAGCTGCCCCTGGAAAGCAGTTGACGTCACGCTACTCACGCGAAATAGTGCCGAGGCAGCTAGCTCTTAACCCTCGATAGGCACCCCCATGATTACGATCGGAACCCCCTTTTCATCCTCCGCGACCAAGGTCCTCCTGTGTGGCTCAGGGGAGTTGGGTAAAGAGGTGGTACTCGAGTTGCAGCGTTTCGGTGTTGAAGTGATCGCGGTCGATCGCTACGCGAACGCCCCCGCCATGCAGGTTGCGCATCGATCCTACGTCATCTCGATGCTAGACGGTGACGCACTGCGAGAGATCATCGAGCGCGAGAAGCCCACCTACATCGTGCCGGAGATCGAGGCTATCGCAACCGATACCCTGATCGAACTTGAGCAGGAAGGGTTCACCGTCGTTCCAACCGCGCAGGCCGCAAAGCTTACGATGAATCGGGAAGGAATTCGTCGGTTAGCGGCGGAGGCCCTTGGATTAAAGACCTCACCCTACCGATTTGCCGCAACAGAAGCAGAGTATAAGGCGGCGATCGACGAGATCGGAACGCCGTGTGTCGTAAAACCGGTCATGAGCTCCTCAGGAAAGGGGCAAAGCGTTGTTCGATGCCCCCAAGATGTCGAGCCCGCGTGGCGGCACGCGCAATCGGGTGGCCGAGCGGGGGCGGGCAAGGTCATCATTGAGGGATTCATCGACTTCGATTTTGAGATCACCCTCCTGACCGTTCGTCATGTTGGTGGGGTCTCCTTCTGCGCTCCTATCGGACATAAGCAGATCGATGGAGATTATCGGGAGTCGTGGCAACCGCACCCGATGAGCGCAAAAGCATTGGAGGAATCACAACGGATCGCCTCCGCGATCACCGAGGCGCTTGGCGGACGGGGGCTCTTCGGTGTTGAGCTCTTCGTGAAGGGAGATACGGTATACTTTAGTGAGGTCTCTCCCCGACCTCACGATACGGGACTCGTCACCCTCATCTCACAGGAGCTCTCAGAGTTCGCGCTCCATGCGCGCGCAATCCTCGGGCTCCCGATACCGAACATTAGAGCGCTCGGGCCTTCGGCATCGGTCGCGCTCTTAGTGGCGGGAGAGAGTTCATCCATTACCTATAGCAATCTTGATGCGGCGCTGAAGGAGCCGGATACCGCGATTCGGCTCTTTGGAAAGCCAGAGGTATCGGGCCATCGACGGATGGGGGTGCTTCTTGCTCGGGGTGAGACCATCGACGAGGCGCTTGAAAAGGCTCGTGCAGGCCATGCGAAGATCGAGGTTAAGCTCTAGACATCGGGTCAGCGCCAAAGACCACGGCGGATCCGAGTTACCTTACACGGTGAGGTCAACAACCGTTGGCGGATTCGACAACGTAAACTTCTCACCGGGAAGCGCCGCGTTCACCGAGATTCGGTCGCCATCTCTCACGGTACCGGCTGACTTATGAATGTGTCCAAAAACGTGGAGTCGGGGATCGATCGTTTCTAGATGTTCAGCCAAAACCGGACATCCACAGCTTTGCTGCTTATCGTTTACATCGAGCACCCCAGCTGGTGGGCAATGCGAGACCAATATATCGATACCCTGCGGAACCTGCCCGAAGAGCGTTCGGCGCGCAGCATCATCGGCATTAAACGCCATCGATTTGTAGTGAGGCTGCCACGGGGTACCGAACACTCTCAGGCGATCAATCAGCAGCTCCTGGTGCTCGAGGTACAACACACCAGCGTTGGCGCAACATTGCCGAGCCCGCTCGGCTGTCATAACAAGGGGTTTCCCCGAAAACCAATCCCTTCCCGTAAATGGGGTATCGTGATTACCGGCTACCAATATCTTCACCGGATGCGGAAGGGATCCGAACCAATCGAGAAAATCAATCAGGGAGTTCCCCGCCTTTCTTAAGGTAGGATCACCCCTCACGGTATCCTTTGAGCAGCAGTCCCCCGCGTGTATGAGCACATCCCCTTCAGGAAGGTTCGCGAGCTGCCGATGCGCCCCATGCGTGTCACTAATCATCACGATCCTGGCCGATGATTGCAGGATATGAGAAGGGGAGATCGATGGAAGTCGAAGGGATGAATCGCCTAAGCTAAGGTGCGTAGAGAGATCAGACTGCATCGTGGTTCCTACTGAGCGCAAAGAGCGCCTTTTTTCGAGCCCCATCGCACGGGGCACCGTACAAGGTAAGAATTACCACCAAGTTTCTCGGAAGTCATGGGAGAATGAACCCTACTCAGAGGGCCCGTCTCCCGACGGGCTGGAATCGCGACCGCCGAGCCGATTCGCGTGACCTCGTGGCGCGCAGGAATGCGCGCCCTCCCAACGTTCACCCCGTGAATGGGAGGGCGACCATTCCTGGTCGCCACGATGCCGCACTTCGACAATCATCTTGCGCGGGCCCTCCGGACGGGGAATACGGCGTGGAGTTCTAATCAATGACTGCATTATGGCGTCCCCCTCCCGCCACCCCCTACCCCGCAAGCCGTTCCTCAATATACGCGTTGAGGCTTTTCCTTTTCTTCTTCGCTTGAATGGCCAGCTTCCTATGGAGCTCAGGATCTATCCTGATCACGAGATTCCCTGAAAACGGCTTCTCCGGCCTCTGACCCTTTTTCGCGCAGAACTCTAGGTAGTCCTCGACGGATTCCTTAAATGCCCTCTTCAGCTCGGTTACCGATCTCCCCTGAAAGGTGATGACATCTCTCGTGTTAATCACCTCGCCGTGAAAGATCTCCGCATCTTCATCGAACGTGATGCTTCCCTCGTATCCTTTGTATTTCATAGTTCCTCTTCCTCCGGAACGATGCCAGCCGTCATAAGAAATCGCCGTAGCGCGATGACCGCGCCTTTATCCGTTTCCCTACCTGGATGGGGCATGTGAAAAACGGCCTTCACATCCTTTTAACAGATTCGTACCCGGGATCCTCTACCCTCCGATATCTCGGCTCCCAGAGCACTTAACATCGATTCGACATCCCTCCACACAATATTCTATCGAACAGGCGAATCGAATATCCAGCGCAGAGTCTTTCTATGCCGTGGATTCATGATATCATTTTTCGATACTAGGCAGCGAGCTCTTTTTGCTCGAATGATTTTAGCGCCCTAGCTGTGCGAGGAGTGGATAGAGCGAACACAAGAACGCCCGCAGATATCCCCCGAGGTATAAATCGATTCTCTGTGGCAGAAGTTGCGTGGAGCGCCGGGGGAGATTAACAGCGATGAGGTAGCGAACCTCAGGAAACAACCTCGATCTCAAAACCCTCCGCCACATCCCCCAGCATGTCCCGCCCCGAGAGTTCCTCCTCCTTAAGCCCCTCTCTTACCTTCTCTATCGACGGCCGTTTAATCCCGCGCCCATATTCACTGCGCCACTTGCGCACCCAAATCCCTTCCTCTTTCGCCCGGTAGATAAGCCGCCCACCAAACGCCTCAAAGATCCACCGCATAGCCACGATCCGGTCAGGACTTAACTCCCGCTCCCGAACCCAGAACTCAGCGGGATGATGTATCGGACCCAAAGGTTCCTGCGGCACCTCTCCGCGCTTGCGAGAGATCCGAGGGTCGACCTCCCCCTCTCGCAAAGCCCGAGGAGGAATCTCAATGTGTAATAACTCATGAATCAAGAGGTGCCGGATAACGAGCTCAGGGGTGTCTGGGTGATTCAAGAGGGAGTGAACCGAGATAACGTAGCGGTCATCCCCCACTCGATTCATACAGCCAAGGGTCGGAATGCGTCCGTAGTTACAGGAAACGTGGGATACGAGCTTCGGAAAAAGGGTGCGCTGAATCTCCCTGAGTATCTCAGTGGTATTAAACCGAACGAGCTCGAGCTCTCCTTGTGAGATGGCCGGCATAGTGCCCCCTGTAATGGGAGGAGACTAGCCACCGTGCTACCCCTGGTCAATCACAATGCTACGAGCCAGAGCGGTATGCTGCATATTCATCGCAATACCCCTCCCTCTCGCTATCGAGGTCGAGTTCCGCTCGGTAACCGACGTCGCTCCTCTTGCGTTAATTCCCCCAGGTGCGTCCCTTCGTTTTGAGATGATCTAAAAAATATCCCTACCAGATAACGTTCTACAGCGTCTGTCGCGTCAAAAGCCTCATCTTGCCCATAGACAACGATCCGATCCCCCTTATTCATATCATCGATGCCACACAAGGCACTGGACAAAGGAATGTTAACCGAGACCGCTTTTACGGCCCGCCCCTTGTACACACGCCCGACTCGAACAGCGATAGCATTATTCCCCACCGCGGCGATAGTACCTGTGAATACTACATCAGCGGCT
The DNA here is from genome assembly GCA_027486155.1 of Pseudomonadota bacterium. Lineage (GTDB taxonomy): Bacteria > Bdellovibrionota_C > UBA2361 > UBA2361 > OMII01 > OMII01. Next base: position 4,535 of record JAIXPR010000282.1, read on the forward strand.
TTAATCCTCTCTTTTACCGAGGGAGCTGGCCCCGCTGGAGGTGAACACGCAAACCCGTCAGAAATACTTGCTGCTAACGCCACGCAACTAACCAAGAGACCAAGACATAAGCTACGAGCCATATGCACTCCCTACAACACGGATGAAATCTTCC
>JAIXPR010000268.1 GCA_027486155.1 Pseudomonadota bacterium
CGGGCTTTGGAGAGTTGGTCGCTGTCGCACCCTTAATACCTGGCTCTGTATCAACGATGGTCAAGGTAACGGTCATCGGAAGCGAGATACCGATCGGATTCTCATCGTACATCGAGAGCTGAACCTCCATGCCCTCCTTTACGTAGAATCGTCCGTCACCGATCATCTCCTCAGAGATCGTAACCTCTTCGTAGGTCTCACCGTTCATGAAGTGATACCCGTTGTTATCCGAATAGAGGAAGGTTCCTTTCTGTTGAAATACATCGGCGGTCTCGAGATCCTCTGTTGAGCTGAATCGCTGCTCAGTCTGCGTGCCGTTCTGAAGGTTTCGCAACTTACATTGAACCATCGCGCGGAGGTTTCCAGGAGTGTGGTGATGGAAATCCATCACACTGTAGAGCTGGCCCTTCAATACAAGGACGGTGCCCTTGCGCATATCTTTAGCTTTCATACGACTCTCTCTCTTTAACTACTGAGGTAACAACTCGAGGCTTTCTCGGATGCGGGATAGTACCCTATCCTTCCCGAGAACTGCAAACGATTCAAAAAGTGGCGGAGTAATAGTCTTACCGGTCACCGCGATACGCAAGGCCACAAACGCGGGGCCCGGCTTGAGCCCAACCTCGGTCGCAACTGCCCGTAACACCTGATCAATAGCCTCAGTTTTGAAATCAGGAAGCGCGTTGAGACGCTCCAAGGAGAGCGTCAATATCTCACGCGCCTTAGCAGCATCGACCCCCTTCCCGAACATCGCGTCCATCTGCCGTTGGAGTGGACGGTCCATGAGGAAGTCAACCATAGCGCCAACCTCAGTCAACAACTTCACCCGCTCCTGGACGTGCGGTGCGAGGGCCGCGAACTCATGCTCAGGGATACTCACCCCCTCCTTTTCAAGGAAGGGCTTAGAGCGCTCAATAAATTCCTGCACGGGAAGCTTTCGGATGTAGAGTCCGTTCATCCACGCCAACTTGACCGGGTCGAAGACACCACTCGATTCGTTAATACCGTTCAGGGTGAACTTCTCAATCAGCTCCTCTCGCGTGAAGATCTCCTGATCGCTCCCCTCTCCTGGAGCCCATCCGATAAGGGTCACGAAGTTAAGAACGGCCTCAGCGAGATATCCCTCCTGTCGAAGGTCGCTCGACTTCGCCGCGTTGTGGCGCTTCGACAACTTCTTGCCATCAGGGCCGTTCACCACCGGAAGGTGCGCGAAGATAGGCGGCTCCCAACCGAGAGCTTCATACAACAAGAGATGAACTGGCGTGGATGAAAGCCACTCAATACCGCGCAACACGTGCGAGATCTTCATGTCGTGGTCATCGACGACCACAGCCAGGTGATAGGTTGGAAATCCATCACTCTTGAGGAGCACGGTGTCACGGTGTGGGATCGAATCCCACTGCACCTTTCCACGGATAGCATCGTTAAAACTAACCGTTCGCTTCTGCGGGATCTTAAATCGAACGACGTGCGGCTTATCCGCCGGCACATTTCGAGTCCTGCAGTACCCCGAATACCCAGGGAGCTCTTTACGAGCCATCTGCTCGTTGCGCTCACGTTCAAGCATCTCAGGCGTGCAGTCACAACGATAGGCGCACCCCTTCTCAATGAGAAGCTCCGCGACCTCTTTGTATTTTGGAAGACGGAGGCTCTGCATGTAGGGGCCGTGCGGGCCACCCAACCCCGGAGCGCCCTCCCAATCCTCACCATAGGTGCGAAGCTCATCCTTCGTTGGGCCCTCGTCCACCTGAATTCCGAACCACGCGAGCTCCTCAATCAAGAAGCGTATAGAGCCCGGGACGAAACGCTCGCGGTCAGTATCCTCCACACGGAGCAAAAACTTTCCGCCATAGTGCTTAGCCAAAAGGTACGCGAAAAACGCCGTACGGAATCCTCCAATATGCTGGAAGCCGGTGGGCGATGGCGCAAAACGGGTTCGAACCTCTGTCATGTGTATCTCTCTACTTCTTCAGGTAGTGGGCAGGGCTCGCTTTGAGCCCGCTCTCGGTGGGGTAACCCCGCAGGAACTATAGACTACGAGACCCCTCGTTGGCAAAACGAACGTCAGCATCCGATAGGGTAAGGTAACATGTCGGATTCAGTGGGGTCATCTCAGGGTTTTCCTATCGCGCTCCTACGCTCCAGCGATTGTTCGAAGCACCCACCGAATCCGCAGGACGCTCACCTTCGCTACCTCACGAAAAAGGAATAGAGGATTCAACGAACGTTGATGACGCGACGCGACACAGGCGAAGGGAAGCCCTTCCCCCCGTGAGATGAGCTCTGCTCTGCGTAGGTGATAGTGGTCGCTCACAACTATCCAGGTGCGGGCGCCCTTGCGCTCTAATTCGCGAGCTCCCAGTACAAGGTTATCATGCGTGTTTCTTGCCTCGGACTCTTGGATTACCTGAGTAGGTGGCACTCCAAGCGCCTCAAGGAATCGAGCGCCTGCTTCAGCCTCTGAGATCTCACCAACCGATCGAGCCGCTCCACTCACCACCACGGTAGACACAACCCCTTCGTGAAAAAGTTCGGCGGCGGTGGTCAGGCGCCCCCTAAAGATAGCCGAGGGCTCACCACGAATGACCCTCGAGCCCAAAACTAACGCGGCGTCGGCGCGGCGAACCGGTTCGCAGGAATGGAGTACGACATCGACGGCGTTGATACACACCACCGCTCCCATGAGAACAGAAAGATATCCGAGCCAAATAGACGCTCGCTTAAACGAGATGTTCACCCCGTTAGTATGAGCTAAACGGGTCGGCGACCTAAAGAGGCTTTCCCTCCGCAGCCGAATACCCAGTAATTATTCGAGCCGATCGATTTCGGGTCAGATAATTCCATCCCCACTGAATGACCACCAAGACTCGGTTCGTAAACTGGGTCAGATAAAAGATATGAACCCACAACCAGGTAACCCACGCAGCAAACCCAGAAAACTTCCATCTACGGGTTTGAACCACCGCGAAGGCGCGGCCAACGGTCGCCATGGCCCCCTTGTCATGAAAGACGAAGGGTTCAATCGGCGCTGATTCAGGGTGGATGCGAGCTTTGATAACCGAAGCGACGTACTCCCCCATCTGCATCGCCGCTGGAGCTACACCAGGGACTAATCCCCCATGCTGCTCTCGGTGCGCGAGATCTCCAATCACGAATACCTCAGGATGATTCGGAACCGTAAGGTCTGGAGAGACTTGAATTCGACCCGCTCGATCCAGCGGAGCTCCGGTCTGTTGCGCCAACACCTTGCCTAACGGCGATGCTTGTACGCCGGCGGCCCACACCACACACGAACTCTTGATAACCTCTCGGTCGCCATCGCTTTCAACGATGACCTGCCCCTCATTCACCTCCTTAACCATGGTGCGTTCCCGCACCGTGACTCCGAGCCGGTGTAGGGCGTCGCGAGCTTTCTGAACCAGGTCTGGCTCATAGGTGCTGATGATACTGGGGCCCGCCTCAAGAAGAAGGATCTCGGCGTCGGCTGGGTTAATGTGCCGAAAGTTGTCCTTCAAGGTTTGGTGCGCGATCTCGCCGAAGGCTCCCGCCAGTTCAACGCCGGTCGGCCCACCCCCGATAACCACAAAACGCATCAGGTCTCGCTGCTTCCGCGGCTCCGTCTCCAACTCGGCTTGCTCAAAGATGGCCAAGACCTTACTGCGAATCTCCAGAGCGTCCTCAAGCGACTTTAAGCCGGGCGCGAAGGCCTCCCACTCAGGATGCCCGAAGTAGTTGTGACTGGCTCCCGCCGCTACAACAAGAAAATCGTAGCCAATTCGCTTTCCACTCTCGAGCGTTATGGAGCGCTCCGCGACGTTAATATCGTTTACTAAGCCGAGCAGAACCTCCACATTTTCTTTTCCTCTGAACAGAGCCCGCAGAGGTACCGATATATTGGCTGGTGATAAACCTCCCGTCGCGACCTGATAGAGGAGTGGCTGAAAGAGATGGAAATTTCGGCGATCAACGATCGTGATCTGCGCGCCTGTGCGATGCAAGTGACGCGCTACCGCCAATCCACCGAAACCTCCACCAACGATGACCACATGAGGCTGGGGAGATAGATTCGAGAGGTCAGGCATGCTCACCATAGGACCCATTTCTAATTTCCCGCAGCTTAGCGAGTGCTCGCTCAAGGATGTGACAGGGAATACGCTTTACATCACTCCGTGGTCGGGGAAGAGCGGGCATCCTTTTCGTCGCGGGCTCATCACGACCAAATACCCACGATGGCGGATCGCTCGCGGGGAACGACTCAAGAGAGCTCTCAAACACGACCTCATCATCATCCCGAATACCATGCTCATCAGGCTCGGTTAAGAGATCAGAACTACCGAAATTCATACTGCCTCCTCCCTAGTCTCAGGGCCCGCGGCGATGCGGGAGTTTCACTTGAGATCAGCTTAGCAGTTCGGCCGAACGCCTCGCCTAAGGGGCGTCACTACTATCTTCGTGTTTGGACAACATGTTTCAAACGAGCCGAAGCGCACCTGCTGGTGCGCTTCGTCATGCGAGTACGGTTTCATTGCGCCTTACAAGAGAGAGAGAGAGAACCACCTTTATGGAGCATGGGACATGGCGGCTGTCGATTTCATCGTTACCCAAGTAGTGCTCGTCCTCGGCTTTTACATGGTCATCGTCGGATGGGTTGGTATGCTCACAGGTACCGCGTTCGTGCACCTGCCCCCGTTTGGTCCGCAGCGACCGACGGCATACCTCCTCATCGCCTATGTTATCTTTCTGCATCCCCTCGAAGCGGCCCTCGGCATGAGGGTGGCTCACCTCCTTTTCGTCGTTGTGGCGATCGCGGTCATCTACGAGATAATCCGCCCGATCGTTACCGCGTCAGTGAAGATCTCTGGAGCGAGTCCGGAAACGGTCGACGCGGATCTGCGTCACGCTTTTCAGACACTCGGCCTTCGGTACGCCGGACACTTTCCACGCTACAAACTCAAAGACCCGTGGGCGCGAGTACGAGTGAAATATTGGAAACGGCTCGGCGAGGCGCAACTCACTATCTATCCAAGCTCTCAGCGCGATGTCCTTACCCGAATAGAGGATCTTATCGATAAAGACTTCAGTGGTGAGGAGCAACCACGAGCGAGCCGAGCGTTTGTGGTTAATCTCATCGAGGGGGCGCTTCTGATCGGGGTCGCGGCGTGGAATATTGGGGCGAATCTGTAATCCGGTTCATCCGGTACCGAATGTACCGGACCGCCAGAGCGACGCTGCAATAAAGCGACCCAAGGAGAGCACATGCGCTCTCATCAGGCCGCCGAATCCATGCATACCGCGATCTAACTACACCGTGCGCCGCCGAGTACTAATCGTATGCCCGGCTGTCATGATCGCGCGCCGAGTCTTCACGGGGTCCATGCCGAAATGTTTGCAGATCGAGTGGAAGGAAAGGACGTATTCGTCATCTTCGTTGAACATATAGTCCAACGCTTTAACCTTGAATCGCTCACTGCCATTAAAATCCTCAATCGTCCGCAGGATCATGGCGCGCATGAGCTCGCTCACCGATTCGCCCTCCCAATTAGCGGAGAGCTCAACGTCGATCTGCAGGGCTGGAATTCTAGTGGATGAAGAATTGAAGGAATCAAACATGGAACAACCTCTCAAAAACCTAGACCCTACACAGCGGCCTATAGAGAGGTTATGGAGAGAGGCGGGAGCGATGTGACACGATCACACCCTCGTATCCCCGTTTTCGTGGAGGTTGCTTCAGATTTTTTTGGCGATTTTCAGACCAACTCTAACGGTCTGTGTTCATGTTAGATTTTAATTGCTTGTTCGCCGGGAGTGGCGCGCGGTCGAGTGCGAGAGTGGACGAACGTGATACGGGCTAGGGAATTTTCTTAGAGGCACCACGGTATTTTTTTACGCAAAGAGCGCCTGTATTCCGGAGGGCCCCTGTCCCCAGGGGCCGGGACTCGCCATCACACATCCGTGCATCACCGGCCCGTAGGGATACGGGCCCTCCGGAACCATACCGATATAGATCCCGCTCCCCTACGCCCCCACCATCTCGCGAAACTCATCTTCGGAGATAACCGGGATCGATAATTTCTTCGCCGCGTCTAGTTTCGAACCGGCCGCCTCTCCAGCGACAACGAAACTCGTCTTCTTGCTCACCGATGAGGAGACCTTGCCACCGTTCTTCACAACGAGGTCCTCCGCCTCTTTTCGAGAGAGGGTCGCGAGCGTTCCCGTAAGAACCAAGGTCTTCCCCTCAAGCGCGCCACCCTTTACCGGCGCGGCCTCGGGTGTGGGGTGAACGCCGTGCGCGAGTAGCTTCTCAACTATCTCACGATCGCGGTGGTCTGCGAGGAAGTGCGCAACCGAGCGGGCGGTCTCAGGACCTATCTCCTCCATCTCCAGAAGAGCCTCCTCGGTGAGCTTGAGGAAGTTCTCAACGGTTCGACACTGCCGCGCGATAACGGCACCGGTCTTTGTCCCCACGTGACGAATCCCCAAGGCGAAGATAAAACGACTGAGCGGTCGCTCCTTACTCGAGGCTATCGCCTCAACCAGATTAGCGCTCGAGAGCTCTCCCATGCGGGGAAGCTCCTGAAGCTGCGCAACGGTCAGCTTGTAGATATCGGGCAGCTCTCGCACGACATCGTGCTCAAGTAAGAGCGCCACCATCTTGTCTCCAAGACCTTCAATATCCATCGCGTCACGGGTAGCGTAGTGGAGGATCCGATTATGAATCTTCGCGGGACAGCTCGGATTCGGACACCGAGTCACAGCCTCATCAGCAACCCGCTCTACTGGCGTGGCGCATTGAGGGCATTTCGTTGGAAATTGGAAATGCTTTTCATGTCCAGTGCGAGATGCGGTAATGGCTGCGACAACAGCAGGGATAACATCTCCCTGTCTGCGAACGACTACCCGATCACCGATCAAGAGCCCCTTTCGCTCGATCTCGTCCTGGTTGTGTAAGGTCGCGCGCGATACAACAACGCCACCGACAGGAACGGGCTTGAGTACCGCCACCGGAGTCAACGCACCGGTGCGCCCAACTTGAATGATAATGTCTTCAAGGGTGGTGACCGCCTCAACCGGTTTGAACTTCGCGGCTATCGCCCATCGGGGCGAGCGTTGCCGAAAACCGAGCCTCTCTTGGAGCGCGATCTCGTCAACCTTGATAACGATACCGTCAACCTCAAAGGGAAGGGATTCCCTCCCCTCCTCCGCTTTACGATATTCCTCAAGGAGCCCTTTAATTCCTGTGACGGTCTTGTATCCAGGGGAGATTGAGAACCCGAGAGACTCAACCTCCTCCATCGCCTCCCGCAACGTAGCGTGCGCAAAGCCTCCGTTGCCTTCGACTCGAGCGACCCCATACGCGAAGAAATAGAGGGGGCGCCGCGCGGTCTCTTGAGGATCGAGCTGACGCAAGCTTCCCGAGGCCGCGTTACGGGGATTGGCGAAGGTCTCCTCCCCCCGCTCCTGACGCTCGGCGTTGAGCGCCTCGAACTCCTTCTTTCGGAAGAGTACTTCGCCGCGGATCTCGACATTCCCACTCTGAGCCTTCGTTCCACGCAACTTCAACGGTATCGATTTAATCGTTTTGACGTTACTCGTGACATCCTCCCCGGTGGTGCCATCACCGCGGGTGGCGCCTTGGATTAACGTCCCGTTTTCATACGCAAGCGAAACCGCCACGCCATCAAACTTAAATTCAATCGTATAGTCGATCTCCTTCCCATCGTGCCCATCCTTCGAGAGGAATCTCCTGACCTGTTCATCGAAGTCGATCAACTCCTGCTCGTTCATCGCGTTGTTGAGCGAGAGCATTGGGATCTTGTGCTGAACGGTGGAAAACCCCTCAAGGGGCTGCGCGCCAACACGCGTCGTTGGGGAATCAGAGCGAACGAGGTCGGGATACTCCCTCTCAAGCTTCTCCAGCTCCCGAAACTTTTCGTCGTACTCGGCGTCGCTAATAGTCGGCTGGGAGAGGACATAATACCGATGCGAATGCTCATGGAGTTCATCCACAAGCGTATCCATCTTCTCTTTGATGGTGGAGGTCGGGGTCTTCATGCTCGTCCGTGGGCGTGAGAATGGTTGGCGGGGGTTGCTCTCGCCTATCTATGCACACAACCCAAGCCACTTGGCATACGGATATCTTTACAACCCCGCTTACGCTCCTCTTTGGAGCATTTATTCTCGCTTGGCGAGAAGCCGGCCGGACATCGATCGTAGCTCGCGGGTGGTCGAGGTGCTGGCGGTGGAGGTGGCGGCCGGTAGGAGTCCTGACGATCCCGCTCACGCTCAAGACGCTCCCGTTCGCGCTCAAGGCGACGACGCTCCTCCTCAAGCCGCTCCCGTTCGCGACGATCATAGTAGGAAGAGCCTCCATAGTTTGGCCCGGAGCCGTAGTAGGGACCTCCTCCATAGTATCCACCGTTACCGTAGGACCCACTCGGGGGTTGATTGCCGTAATAGGGATCATACGGCGCATCGAGATTCGCGCACCCCTGGATCACCACGACCGCTGGGATAGAAAGGAGTAAGGACCGAACAAAGAATTTTCTCATCGCCATGCCTAAAGTATAGAAACCCTCCCTACCACCTGGCAACGAGGATCCTCAGGCCAGACGTCCCCCTTGAGCTCCCTATTCAGCTCCTCAGCCTTGAGCCACTCGAACTAACACTAAGCTCACAGATCCACCGACGTGGCCGCGCGGGAGCGACCTGCTGTGGGTCTAAAAGGAGTAGGAGACCGTAGCGCCGAAGGTGCGGGGATCGCCCTGCTGAACGTAGAGTTTATTCTCGTAGTTAGGAGGCTCATTACCGAAAAAGAAGCCTCGAACGGCATAGCTCTGATTAAAGAGGTTGCGGCTCCACACGAGTATCTTCCATCCCGCTTTTTCGTAGCCAACGGTCGCGTTGAAGAGGTTATAGGGATTACTCCTCTGATTGTTACTGTCGTCGAAGTAGAAAGCGTCTCGTCCCGTCTCCTCGATTCGGGAGAAGAAGCCCCGCCCAAAGTCGATCCGGGTTCCCACCGAGTACTGCCACGCTGGAGCGACCGAAAACGCGCGCCCCTCAAGATACTCAGCCTCTGGGGGTACGCTCGTAAAGTCGGAATGCATCAAGGCGCCAGAGGCGAAGAAATCCAACCACGGGAGGGCCTGATAGGTATTCTCAAGCTCAAGACCGGTGCTTCGCCCTCTCGCGGTACTCTCCGTAATGTAGGTGTAGGAGAGCGGATCACTCGGATCGTTCTGAATAGCGAATTTTAACTGCTGGTCGTAGCGTTGATCGTGAAAGAGCGCCACGTTTGTCGTCAAACGTTTTTCAAGAAAGGCTCCTTTCAGTCCGGTCTCGTAGTTCCACAGGTACTCAGGGTCGTACTGACGCCTATCGGTAGGGACATTCACACCGGTGTTGAACCCTCCCCCCTTAAACCCGCGCGACACGGAGACGTATCCCCTGAGATTCTTGGTAAGGTCGTGCTGAACTGAGACGTTTCCTCCAAGCATCGAGTAGGTGGGGGAGAAATCGCTCTCGCGAGTATCTGCATACTGGGCGTTTCGCTGCTCGAAGCGAAGACCGCTCCCAAGAGAGGTGCCCGCCCCCAACGGCGCTTCAACCTCACCGAACACGGCCCCAGTGTTCGCCCTATAGTCACTTGTTACCGAGTCGTAGACCTCGCTGTTCGAAAATTGATCGGTTGTGGTGTCCTCAGTGAGACGCTGTCCATACAACCCCGACACCCAACGCCAATCCTCGCCGTGCTCGTACAACGGATCCTGGCTCGTGAGACGGAGCTCCTGTGTCGCGCTGTGACGGGTACGATTTGAATCGGAGAAGTACTCGTACGGCGCGTAGGGCTCCCAGAAGGGATTGTTGCCCCAGTCACCGTCGAAGCTGTTCGCGATCTTCGTCCGCATGTACGTCGAGATACTTTCAAGCTTGAGCGCGTCTGAAAGCTGATAGCCAACCTTGAAAGAGGAGGCTCCCACCCGAGTATCATCCTGCCCCGGGTCGTCTGATTGTGTCGTAAAACTATTATCGATCGCGAACGCGTCGTAGCCGTTGTTGAACTCTGAGCCCCATACCGCGAGATCGTAGGTCGTCTTGGAGCTCTGCTCGTAGCGGAGCTTCAAACGCACCACCGACTCGTTTCGGGAATTAGTATCATCTCGAGAGAGGTGCACGTTGTCGCGGAAACCGTCGCTCTGTTGGTTGAAGGCCGAGAAACGGAGCTGCAGCTTTCCATCGGAACCGGGCACAGCTCCTCCAACCGCCAAGCCTCCCGCGCTCATCTCATCGTTGCCGGCCATCGCCATCAGCGTGCCGGTGTTAAAATCTGAAGGATCGTGTGAATGAACATTAATCGCTCCAGCAAGAGCGCTTGAACCGAAGCGAATTCCTTGCGGTCCCCGCAACACCTCAAGCTGCTCCACGTCGAACATCGGAACAACAATGCCAAGACCGCTAAAATCGATATCATCAATTATCGTAGCCACCGAGGGGTTCGGAGCTCCATCGTATTGCTCCAGCTCACCGACACCACGAATGATGAAGAAGCGTGGTCTTGAGGAACCGCCTGACCAGGTGAGGTTCGGGATCGACTCTATCTCGTATTGGAAGTTCGTCTCGCCCTTCTCAATAAAGCGCTCCTCTTGCACGACCGTGGTGCTTTGAGGCACCTCACCGAGGGGATCGCGAAAGTTTGTGCCGTAGATAAAGAGCTCTGTTGGTGTTACCCCGGATTCGCCCGCAGTGTTATCTTGGGCGACAACCGCTGTGGCAGAGAACCACGCGCAGAAAAACAAGATGATATATAAGAGGGAACGGCGGCGATATACTCGCGCCGTAGTGGTAACGGTGCAGTTCATTTTTCCTCTCCCTACGCCGGTATTATCCGTCTCAGGTTCAAAGGGTGTCGCTCACTACGAGCGTCTCAGGTCGTTACGACCTCCCCTGGGTTAGTAGCGCCTCAAGCGCCGATGCCGTTATCGGTACCTGAAGGGCGAGAAAAAATCAACGAACCACCGTCGCGAGAGCGTTGTATGTTCTAAAAAACC
>JAIXPR010000053.1 GCA_027486155.1 Pseudomonadota bacterium
ACCACCCTTCATGTCGACCATACCTTCATGCACGAGGTCCGTTCGCTTGAGCGTGACGTCTCTCAACGCGGAGGAAAAGTTAGTCTGATCGGTTTGGATCGTCTGGTTCCCGTTAGTGAGCATAAAGCCGCTTCTCGTTCAGTGCCCACAGACCGATTCTTTGGTCGAGCGCTAGTTCGCGGGTAGTTCTAACGAGAGGTACACCATATGAGCTCATCTCATGCCGTAGCCAACGAAGCTACCGTTCTTCACCGTATTATTGAGGAGATAGCGCACTATCTCCCCTCCCAGGGACCGATCAAGACCTTCGTACATCACAACACCCTTCATCACTTCGAGGATCTTGAGTTCTTTGACGCTCTCGATGCCGCCTCCGATATCTACGGCGCGAACACCGCTTTGCCAGAAACAACCTATCAAGGGTATGTGGAACAGGGCCGCATAACCCATGGGGATATTAATCGCGCTCTTCAAAATTATGGGTATTATGGAGAGCCGTGGATTTATGGAATCTCCAAGCGCAAGATCGTTCGTTCTCTGCTCTTCTCAGCACCGATACCTCTTACCGCTGAGACATTGCGGTGGCGTCTGCTAGAGAAGAGATACCTCGATAAGTTCCATGAGGAGGTCTCTCCCCAAAAGATAAAGCATATCCGGGAATCCGACACCTCTGTGCCGGAGGCTACTCTTTGGACGTGGTTAACCGCGTATGAAGAGTTGGTTCGTGATTGGAATCAGCAATGGCTGTATGAGTTGGTACGAGCCCCTGAGCTAGCGCACAATCCCGCCGATGGTTGGTCCGAGCAAGATTCTCTCCGCTTACTCTGGATAGCCTCCATCATCTTGGCGCGGGATGTTCTCCAACTCAATCCTCGCTACGGTTCCAATCACCATCCAACGCACCAAAACACTCAGGTAGAGGAGCTCATCAATCCCTATCTGATTAAATTCACCAGTTCGTTCCTGGACAGTGGGCTCGCTCATTTGACCCCGGCTGATAGAACGCACGGTCTTTTGGAGGCGTTCTTCCACCATATGAGTAACGCCTCCCTGACACGACCGGCGTGGTTACGTGGCGACCTTGAGCGGTATCGAGGTAAATCCGCGGAGGATGTTATCTCCCTGATTCTTGGGGAGAAGAGAGTGGAAGGCGCGCAGGTTCGTGAATTCCTCCTCAACAAGGCTCTCATTCTCAAAGGGTGGGGAGGTCTCGTGCATCAAAGCGAACTCCATGTCGCCGGAATCTCCCACACCGCGACATTGGCGGAGTTCCTCGCGGCTAGGTTGATCCTCGAGACGTTGGCGGAGGGATATCTTGAACAGCACCCCTACCTCAAATCGGATGCTCTCGCGGAGCGTCCGTTTGAGATCAATAGACCTGGTGTCGCTGATGTTCATGACGAGCCCACTCGTATACGAACGACGGCATACCATCTCTTCCACGCTTTTCAGCTCTTTCCGGTCGCTGGTAGCGAGTTGCTTCGACTGAACGCCGAGGAGCGAAGTGAACTCGTTCGGATTATTAACGAGTTCGATAGTCCGAAACGTTTACGGGTATGGCACAAAGCATATGAGTGGAATCTCTACGCTCGAGCGGCGATAGCGCTTCAGCACAACAACAGGAAGCGCAACGAAAAGGAGCGTTTTCAGGAAGCGGTCTGCCAATTGGTGTGCTGTATCGATGACCGAGAGGAGTCATTCAGGCGCTATATTGAGGAGATTAGTGACGATTACGAAACCTTCGGCACCGCGGGTTTCTTCGGAGTAGACGCGGAATTTCATAGCCTTTATGAGCGTCCAGCGCCGTTTTGCCCGGTGAATGTCGTTCCAACGCATCAGATCGACATTCGGCCCAAGCGCGGCTCCGAACAGAGGTTGTTCGGCCTTCAAAAGATAAACACGCTTCGATCGGACCTTGATATGTTCGTAGAAAGTCAATCTCGGTCCTTGGTTCGAGGATGGTTGCTGGCGCTCGGGGGACTCCTGGCGTTGTTTCCCCTCTCTATCTCAACGCTGGCCCCTCGCTTTACCCATCGGTTTCAAGCCTTTCTCAAGAGGACGTTACTGAATCCAGCTGACGAGAGCGCGATTATCTTCGCTCAAGAGGATGATCCGGTGGGAGAGGGAAGATTCACCGTCGATGAGATGGCGCACCGCGTTCGTACGCTGCTCATTTCAACAGGACTATCAAAACAATTAGCGCCGCTCGTGGTGATAATGGGCCACGGGTCATTTAGCACTAACAACCCATTCAGATCCGCGTACGACTGTGGAGCGTGTGGTGGGAGGCCGGGACGCATGAACTCACGAGTATTCGCCGCCATGGCAAACCGTCCGGATGTACGGGAGAAGCTCCGTGAACTTGGTGTGCAGATCCCCGCGAAGACGACATTTCTCGGCGCTTTTCATAATACCTGCACCGATGAGGTTGAGTATTTTGATCTCGATCACCTGAACGACGCGAACTCGAAGATATTCGACAGGTTCAAGATGGATGTGGAGAAAGCGAGGGCGCGGAACGCCTTGGAGCGATGCCGACGTTTTGATGACACGAAGGTGTCGACCGTTGAGGAGGCGATAGCGCATGTGGAATCGCGAGCGCATCACATCGCGCAACCTCGACCAGAGTATGGACACGCGACCAACGCGCTCTGTGTTGTGGGACGACGTGATATAACTCGAGGTCTCTTTTTGGACCGACGAGCATTCCTCGTTTCCTACGATAAGACGGTCGATCCGGATATCATGATGCTTCGCACGCTGCTAAGGGCGGTCGTGCCGGTGTGCATGGGAATCAATTTAGAGTACCTCTTCTCCGCGATTGATAACCAAAAGTACGGCGCGGGCACAAAATTGCCGCACAATGTTACCTCTTTGCTGGGATTGATGACCGGATATTGCAGCGATCTACGGACTGGACTTCCCGCTCAGATGGTTGAGATTCACGAGCCTGTTAGACTCTTGTTAGTAATTGAGCACGAGCCCGCGAAGGTTCAGGAGTTGCTGGAGGCGGAGCCTCATATCGCGAAGGTGATACGTAACCACTGGCTATCGGTTATGACCTATTCCGCGGAGACGAATTCACTTCACTTTCTTGACCATAGCGGCGCGTTCGTCCCTTTCGAGGAGCAGGCCGCGGAAGTTAAGTCGATACCTTCATCACTGCCATGGGTTATTGGCAAGCGGGAACACCTTGAGTTTCCACTGATTAGGTAGAGCGAGTTTCACATGAACAGCACAGTACTCGAATTAATCGGATCCGTCGTTTTCATAGCGCCCCTCGTAACGCTTATACTGCTATCCTTCATCGGATGGACGCCCCTCAAAAGCCGGGAGAACGTCATTAAGGGAATAGTCGCTACCGGCCAGTCGGTAGCTCTGTTCTGCGCGCTCGTAGTCGGGGTCGCTTTTGTGGGGCAGTATTTCTCAACGGGACGGATTCTCCCGCTGGCGGTTATTCATCATCCACTCTTCTCTTTTAACCACCATTCGGTCGATTTTAATCTTCAGCTTGATGGAATGAACATTTGGTTCGTTCTGATGGCGACCGTGCTCTCAAATATCGTTGGAGTATTTTCGCGGCACTATCTTCATCGAGATCCCGGATTCTTTCGGTTCTTCTACCTCATCGTGTTGTTCTTGGTGGGTGTCCTTATCGTGTTTATGGGAAGCTCCTTCCAGATAATCTTCATGGGTTGGGAGTTCGTGGGGATTACCTCAGCCCTGCTCATATCTTTCTTTACGTTGCGTCGGGAGACTATCGATAACGCCCTTCACGCGTTCTGGGCCTATCGTGTATCTGACATCGGTCTCCTCGTTGGTTCCTTTCTTGTCGCTGCCTCGATTCCAGGGCACATGTTTGGGGAGCTCGGTGCTCATCGCTATCCGCTCCCCTCTGAGCTCGCGTTGATCGTTCCCTTTCTCTTCCTCTTCTCAGCGATGGGTAAATCAGCGCAATTCCCTTACTCGTCGTGGCTTCCGCGAGCGATGGAGGGGCCGACTTCCTCAAGCGCTATATTCTACGGTGGACTATCCATTCACGCGGGGGTCTTTCTTCTCCTACGGATGCGTTCTGAATTGATGGTTCCGACCCCCGTCTTAGTTGTCATGGCGGCGGTCGGATTGGTGTCATGTGTCTATGGTGTGCTCCTGAGTCAGGTGCAGAGCGATGTGAAGAGCGCCCTTGCGTACGCGTCTCTCTCTCAGGTTGGTATTATGTTTGTCGAGATTAGCCTAGGGTGGAGTCAGATCGCGATTTTCCACTGTATCGGTCACGCGTTCCTTCGCACCTATCAGATCCTTAAGTGCTCCTCGATTATTCATCAGTTTGTGGAGTTCGAGGACGCCCATCAGCACGATATTGATCGGGCTAAGGCGGGGATTCTATCACTCCTCATCGCGCGTCCGCGAAAAGGGAGATTGTTTAGCTTCTCATTCGATTTCGCTCTTCGAGCGGCTTCCGGTCCAAGTGATATTGTTACGACGCTCGAACGTATCTCCCGATTTTTTCAGAGAGGAGAGGACCGATGGTTGGCTTTAATCGGCAGGGGCGCAACAACTCAAAATCCGGGGCAGGGAGGAATTCGTGGATAGTTGGTCAGTGCTTTCCTCGTGGTGGTCCCTGTGCGTGCTCTTTGTGGGCGCGTGCCTCGTTGAGCTCTGGAGGGAGCGAAAACGTCAGTTGTACTATTCACGGGGCTTTGCTCTTTCTGTCGCTATCATAGCTGGGGTGCTCGTACTCCTTCAGGGCGGAAGTCATTCATCGCCGGTACCGAATGATGACCTTACCTCGAATGTTCTCTCGGCTAGCTCCTATGTCTCCTACATCAGATTCAGCGCCGACTACGTATTCTCTGTCGTAAGTATTGGTATCCTTGCCGCCGCAATCCTTTTTTGTCCGACAGCTCCGTTGGTGCGGGTGCGTATGAGCCGAATCTTCGCGATGCAAGCTCTTATCTTCGGGATGATCCATGTGCGGGATACCGAATGGTTCCTGGTACTCGGTGTCGCGCTTACCCTCGAGTTCATTTTCGCCGTGTGGTACGACAGCAAGAACCTACTCGATGATGAGCAACGCTTCACCCGAGCGCGAGCCTTGACGGCGTACCATGGGGTGGCCGTTGGAGCTATGAGTGTGAGCTTGCTTCTTCGTCTCGTTGATCAAACCGGGATGTTGGCGCACACCGCCACGTTGGGCATGGTCGATATGGCGTGTCTATGCGTCGCCTCCGCCATCTCGTTTGGCATCTTCCCTTTTCACGGGTGGGTTCTTCCTTTCTTTAGTACCCCTCGTGCCACGGTATTCCTGCCCGTGATGTGTATCCAGGCAGGGTTGTTATTCTTCTTTCGTGTGTACGCGCCGATCGTTTCTACGTACAACCACCACTCGCTTATCTTCGTGGGAATTCCGGTTGTAGGGATTCTCTACGCGGCGTTGCTCTTTTTCGGGGAATCTCGTCTCAAGCGTATTCCGGGTAATCTCTATCTCAGCCATGTCTGCTTAATGGCGATCAGCGTTGTTGGTCTTGATGCCGCGTCCTTTACCGCGGCGATTCTGGACGGCGTAAATACGGTCGTCGCGACCCTGGGTCTACTGGGCGTGTGCGCTCTTTTACATAGCCGTTTCGGCGTTCGGGGTGTGTTGGTTCCAACCGGGCTCGGCACGTTCTTTCCCGAGATCGCCGTGTGCTACCTCGTGTGCGTTCTCTCCTTGGTGGGGTTTCCAGGTACCCTCGGATTTATTGAGGAGGAGGTTCTGCTTGGCCAAGCTGTAGGGCACCACAACCTCTTGGTGGCGGTTATCGCTATCGCGTTGACCTTGAATGGCTTCTCTAGTTTTAGGCTCTTTGCCCGTGTGTTTATGGGCCAACCGGTCCTCGGGCATGATTCTGAAACGAAGCTTCTCATTCGAGAACGTCTTATTATCTACTCCATCATCGCCGTTATTATCCTTAATGGCTTGGCGCCCTCGTTTATAGTGGATAGTCTCTCCCACATAGGACACTAGGCTCTTCGTAGATGAGTCTCTCCAGTGTCTCTAAGACTCCTCGCTAACGGACACTGGTGAGATGCGCGAAGTAAATGGACGACCGTACCTCTTCTATGGATTGTTATCCTGTGGGATAAACTTTCTCACGGCGTATCTCTTGTGGGCCTACGCGAATACGTCGCTGGTGGTCACCGAGCTGCTGGCGATAAATGTCGCCGCGTTCGTGTGTATGGGGCTCGATAAATCGCTTGCTCGCTCTCATGCCATGAGAATTCCCGAGACGATTCTCTATCTGCTCGCGTTACTCGGTGGAAGTATGGGCATTCTCGTCGGTATCCACATCTTTAAACACAAGACCCGAAAAGCCACCTTTCAATTCGTGCTTCTTATGGTAGTGGCGATTCAGCTCGCCTTCGTTCGGATTGTGGGAATCGAGATGCGGTAAGGAAAGGGAACGCGCCGCCGCCACGAGGATTATCGCGACGGAGCATTCCAGACGCCAGCCTTAGTGAGCGGCAGGCCGCGATCCTGACAATCCCACCGAGTGCCGCAGAAGCTCTCGAGCGTATTGCTCGGGTGCTTTTTCGGCTACATCGCTTAAGGAGATGATGCCCACGCAATGTCCCCGTTGATCCACTACGGGCAATCGCTTGATCTCGCGCTCCTCGAAAAGCTTGTAGCACTGGGATATGTCGGTATCAGGTGACACGGTTACCGCTGGTGATGACATAATGTCGCTTGCCGCTGTCTGAGAAGGATTCTTTCCGGTCGCTACGGCTCGACAGCAGATGTCTCGGTCGGTAACGACCCCTAAAAGCTCCGCTTTCTCCTTCGAGCGAACGATCGGAATCTCTCCGCAGTCGCTCTCAACCATCATGCGCGCGACTTCATCGAGTTTGGTGGTGGCGACACACAGTGTCGGATTCTTCGTCATTATCTCTTGAGCTTTCATAGATTCTCCCTGCGTTGTCGGTGATTTCATGGTGACTTTACATGGATTCGTCATTACTTCGTGTGAGGTAGGTCACCGTGGCTCAGGTGGAACCCCCCGCGCTATCTCGCGTTTTTGGGGAGTTTAAGTTTGCCGGATGGCCAGGTATTCCCGAATAACCTTACGTTTCTCATTGAATGTGATACGGTTTAAGGCATGGAAACGTTAAAAGCTTCCGAAATTTCTTTGGCCGTCTTTGACCTTGATGGCACCCTTGTCGAGCTTGAAATTGAGCATTTCATCGACCATGCGATCGCCGCGACCGAGAAGTTAGGATTTCCCATTCCCTCCCGTGAGCGAATTCGTCACTTAATGTGCACGCATCGGATTGAGGAGTTGTTTCCCCCAGAGGAACGAGAACGAGCGATACACACGTATTGGCACTCGTATGACGCCCGCCAGATTCCGGCGCCTCGACTGATAGATGGAGCGCTTGCTACCCTTGAGGAGATGGTTGCGCGTGGCTTTGACCTTGCGATAGCGACGGCGCGTACCGTGCAAGCGGATGAACTACGAGAGATTCTCCGACCCTCCGGAATTACTCATCATGTCGAATTCCTCTCAACATGGTGGAACACAAGCTGGACGGAGAAGAGGGAGCAGCTCGTTGGCTTATGCCGAGAGCACCGGATTGATCCTTGCCGAGCGATGATGGTCGGTGACTCTATCGATGATATGCGAAGCGCGAGTTCCTGCGGGTTCGGGTTGCGCATAGCACTCTTAAACGGCATGCACACGCGTGA
>JAIXPR010000363.1 GCA_027486155.1 Pseudomonadota bacterium
TTCACAAGAACGACATATCGGTTCCCGTGCCGGCGATTCCGGCATTCCTGAGTGAATTGCACGACTCAATTACCAAAGCCTACGCCGGCTTTAAGGTTGTGGTCTTTGGGCATGTTGGCGATGGCAACCTGCACGTCAATGTACTGAAACCAACAGAGATAACCGATGAGCAGTTCTGGAGAAGCTGTCACGAATCGGACAGAACCATCTTCACAACGGTGCAGAAATTCAAGGGAAGCATCTCAGCCGAACACGGCGTTGGCATGCTTAAACGAGACTTCATTCATTTCTCGCGCACCGCCGAGGAGCTTGAGATGATGCGTGGAATCAAAGCGGTGTTCGATCCACTCAACATTATGAACCCGGGGAAGGTTTTACCAGCGGCCGTTCGGATGTAACCGAAACGAGTGTCAACGAACCCTGTGTCAGTCATGACTTTCCAGGGTCCTCTCAGAACGTCCTCTCGGATTCAAAACGCCAAGGTGTTTGCCGAAAGCTGTACGCGCTACGACCCGCGGCAATTGCGGTGCATGAGCGATGAAACCAGAGATTTTCTGTCTAGCACCGAACCTCCCCCGAGGCGTCATTTCACATCAAAGATGCTCTCAAGCCCAGGTGCCTGAGGATGGGAGATCACTATCTGAATCTCAACACATTCACCAGCAATCGCTGCACTCAGATCGAGGGGGACCTCTCCGGAGGCGCTGGACTTGGCGGTGTAAAGGGTGTTCAGCGTGCCGGCACATCGTGCCACCACTGCGCCCTCAAAGTCAGCTAAGGGCAGATCCTCGGATGCTATAGAGATGGTTGTCGCGCAAGGGACTTCGTTGTCATCACCCACGATACTAAGCTCACCGCCGAAGACCGAAAGATTTGAGCAGAGGTTTTGTTCACTAATTTGAGCCTCAAATTGCAATCTCGATTCAAGCCCTTCACTGGTAGCGGACAATTTCGTTGAGAGGGTTCCTGGTCCCTCCTGCTGTCGCCGCACCGTCGTGCTGCCAACGCCGACAACATCGACCACCAAGGAGCTCTCACTCGCTGGCAGCACCATGGCGAATTCGCCATCCTCGTTAGTGCCTGAATCCTTGAGGTCATCCCCCGAGGTTCCCGATGAGACGGTCATTGAGAGAAATGGCGCTCGACCTCCGTTTTGCTGCTCGGAGTATCCGGCGAATTTGACGGAGTCCGTGGAGGAAGTGCCTGTAGTGCCTCCTCCGCATGAAGTGACGACAAAAGCGATGGTGGTCAAGGCAAGAAGCCTCGCTCCGTGTTGCGCTATTGTGGCGTACATCGCTTTCTCCCTCTCTTTCTTGGCATTATGGCTTTCGGTGCCTGAATTGGCTCCGCATATGAAAAAGTCGTTACGGTCACCCGCGCTCTCTCGGTAGATTCCTGAACCGCTCCGGAGGAATCTCTGTCAAAACCAGCCAGATACTCCCGCGCCCTGGTCTGAAATTCTGCGCCCTGATTGAGGATCCACCTCCTTATCTGGGGAAGAGCGTTAGGATCGATATTATCGTACTCCGTTCGCAAATGCAGGCTCGGATCCCTGTCTCGACTCGTAACGTTAGCCTCAATCGCAGATGCAAGGTCCACGACATCTAAACTCAGAAGGTTGAGTCCATATTGGTGGTCCTGTCGCGGGGTGTATTCTTGGACCTTCAGCCGCACGAGGTTGGCCACGTATTCGATCGCTCCTATTCTTTCAAGCTCAAATAGTATCGGATAGTGGGTAACCTCTTTACTCACCTCCGCCACGAGCCGCGCGAATTCACTCGAAAGTCCCTCGTGCGTCAGATCTCTGGGCACACCCTCCGCAGTGCGATAGCGGGTCGAGGAGGCCCACAAGCCAAGGACTCTGTTTAAGATATCGTGAGAACCTCTATCGGGTCTTTCGCCAGCAAGCAACCGCGAGACCTCTGTGCGGTGGAGTCCCGTCATAACGCTAAGCTTGCTGACGCTGAAAGCGCCTTGAGCATTTTGAATCTCCTGCTGCGCCTCATGTACGAACGACTCGCGGAGGATCTCTTCAACCTGGCTTGAACGAATCCCCCGCTTGAGACACCACCTCACCAGAGGCATGAGCAGTGCTCGAATATATGCTGGGGGATCAAAAGAGCTCAAAATGACTACCTAAAATCTTAGCGCCTGACTTACCTGCTATTATTTTACAGCATTTGTTGACAAAGGGAAAGCGCCCCTCGTATATTACTGTTACATGGCGACAGCATTTAATGATTTGCTTAGCGCCTTTCAGGAGCACCATTAACATGATGAAACAACTCACATATTTCGCCTTTTCACTCGCGACGCTGGTGGGGCTGGCGCATCACGCCTCCGCGGCAGACATACGGGTTATCCACGGTATCAACGGAAAGGACCTTGGCTTAGCCCAAGAACTTCCCGTGGATATCTCAGTAAACGGATCCTGTGTCCTCAAAGGAGTCACATTCAAGCAATCAACCAAGGTGGAGCTAGGTACAGGGGAGTACACCGTGCGGGTCTTTTTAGCCACCGGAAGCTGTGAAGGAACCGCGGTGATCAAGAAGAAGATCACTATCTCTGAGCAAGCTCAAAAAGAATCTTTCTCCCTGATAGCAAGCCTCTCAGGCAAGGGAACTCCTCAACTTGCCGTATTCCAGAACACTGGCACAACCATCATTACGACTGGCATCAGCATTCGACATCTCGCTAAAGCCGGAGCGGTTAAAGTTCGGGTGGGACTACGTGAGCGAGGAGTACGCTTACCCTCATTGCTTCAAACGATTAGAAACGGCGAAGAGGCGAGTAGCTTTATTCTTGGGGGCACCTCGTTGAGGTACAGCGGAACACTAGCGACCCGTTCGGCTAAGCGCGTCATCCTACCAGCGCGAGATATTCGCATGTCATACCGAATACTCTACGTAGTCGGATCATCAGAGAACGGATTTTCGGTTATCGCGGAGACGATAAAGCTACCGCTAAAATAAGGCCCTACGGAAAACCCTGCCAGTCACTGACTTTACGGGTTGCAATCCCAACGGCCGTCCTCATTCAAAACGCCGATGGACTAGCCGGAAGCGAGAAGCGCAACGACACGTGGTAGTCGCACGGTATGAGCGAAAGAGCGGGAAAGTCATGACTGACAGGGGTTTTAAGATATTGTCTGTGAATAAGGTGGGCGGCGCTAGGGCCGCGTCCTCGCGGGCCGTATCGTATCAACTGTCGATGAAGCCTCGATACCTCCAGTTGTCATACGGCCCGCCAGGAGTCGGGCCCTACCGCACGGATTCTGGACACAGCGCCGACAACGGCGAGCCATAGGTTACCTTAACCTGTGTCCCCGCTTTTGAAGTGTCGAATCGACGGCCTTCGAACACGAGTACAACGGTTGACCCCATCTTGAACGTGCCGATCTTCTCGCCGCGAGCTACTGGAATAGCCGGCGAATGATCGAGGGTTCGTTGGTGATGCGTCCTCCATGGCGCGCGATTGGACTCAACCGGCGCGTAGGAGAGCGCGATGCGCCCAACGTTCGTCGCGCCAACCATCACCACAGCAACCATCCCGTTTGAAGTCTCAATGAATGAGATCACACGCTCATTCACGACAAAGAGTCCATCAACCGCGGAGATCGCCCAATCGTTCACGGGCCACAACTTTCCTGGGACGTGCACTGAGCGAACGATCGTTCCATCAACCGGACTGAAGATGTGATGCGCGTCTTGTGGCGAGAGATAGAAGTTCCATACCTGCCCATTCGCGAATCTCGCGGCAAGCGGATCGCTCCCAAGTAATCCAGCTATTGAGTAATTACGTCCCTTCACCAGGGTCGCGTCACCAACCGTTGAAACATCCTGCGCGGAGCGAAGAGTGCCATCTACGGGGCTCACTATTCCCTCGCCCACAGGCCGAACCTCTGGACGAAGATCTCGCGTAAAAAAAGATCCGATCGAAGAGAACGTCTCAAGTGGCCGGGTCGCGAGGGAGCCGTCGATCTTGTATGCCCGAGCGAACCAGCGCACCAAGATCGTTGAAAACGGTTTGGGGAGCGGCAGGTTCGCCATCGTACCCACAAACCAACTGAGGTAGGATTTCGGAATATAGGAGATCCACTGCATATACAAACCTATGGCAACCGCAACGTCGTGGAAGGGTTGTTACGCGGATTGAGCCTTCGCAACCGAGTGTCCCTGAAGGGAGCGAATCAAGTTCTCTACCGCCGCGGACCCCTGTCGCACCACGCTCTCGTACGTTCGGCTTCCGACGTGCGGCGTGAGATGAACGTTGTGCAATCCTAAGAGAGGATTATCAAGCTGCACCGGCTCTGGATCAAGCACATCCGCGCCGTATCCAGCGACCTGCCCACTCTTCACAGCGTCGGCCATCGCTCGTTGATCGATCAGCGCACCACGACTGACGTTCACGATGTACACACCACGCCGGCACATCGCCAATCTACGGCGATTGAGGAAGCATTGGTTATCTTTGGTTAAGCTCATGTGTACCGAGAGGAAATCGCAGTGCGGAAAGATATCCTCATCTCGTGGCGCTCGTTGAATTGTTGGGGGATATTCCTGGAAGATAGGGTCAGCGAATACCTTTGAGACATGCTCAAGGAACTGTGAGTGCTGGGCTGACCACGATGTGTTGAACACACGTACGTTCATGCCGAAGGCCATCGCTCGCTTGGCGACCTCCTTACCTACACGACCGAACCCGAGGATACCTAACGTCTTACCGGCAAGTTCGCGACCCGTTTGACGGCGCCACTCGCCCCTGTGTACGAGGGCATTCTGCTCGGGGATGTAGCGAGTGAGACTGAGAAGGAGGCCAAAGGTTAGTTCCGTAACGGTCGTGTGATTGACGCCAGGAGTATTAGTGACCTTGATGCCAAGCTTCTCGGCTTCCGCGAGATCTATCTTATCAAGCCCCACACCATACTTGCTGATCACCTTCGCGCGTGGCGCCGCGGCCTTAAGCACCTTCCCGTTGAAGTCATCCTCACCACAGAGAAAGGCGTCGAACTTATTCCCGTCACCGATGTACGAAAGGAGCTGATCCTCATTCAGAGGGCCGCGAGCTTTGATGACCTCCCACCCGGTATCCTGTAATTTACGGACGTGATCACCAGGGGTGTCGATGAAGCTTGAGGTCGAGACCAGAACTGAATAGGTCATGAACGCTACCTTACGTTGGCGGCCCCACCAGTGGACCACTGCAGGTGGAGGGTATGGCCATTCGATAGCCCCCCGACCATCCCAGAGACGCTAGCAGAGCCCCCTGCGGGGATCAAGTGAAGCGACCTTGGGGAGCTCCGTCGGCCCGACACGCCCCGCCAAGATCCCCAGGGACAATAGCTCGATTTTTACCGCACTATCAGGCACCTGGGGCGCCACAAGGCATGTCTTAGCAGGCATTCGCTCAGTCCCCGGCGTTCACTTCCCCCTACGATCGTGGCGAGCTGAGATGTGGCCAAAAGAGGCTGGCCGAAGCGGTGGCGAGAAACGGTTAGAAAGGGATTCCCCTGAAAGTGCACCTTTACGGTCCGACGCATTCGAATTACGATCGAATAACTCAGCCCGGAGAAAAA
>JAIXPR010000055.1 GCA_027486155.1 Pseudomonadota bacterium
CCTTGATTATGCTCCACCGGACTCCTTCTCCGTTGCTTGTTGTTTCCTCACCATCCGCCTGTATGCAAGCGGACCGCGATCTCATCATGCTCAAAAAAAACTATTCACGCACTACCTTCGATTAGGGCAGAGCTGGGGTCGCGTGGACCAGCATCGCCGCCGACGTCACAACCTCATACGCACCCGTGTCAGGGGGTAGTAATGCAGCGCCACCATCCCCTAGCTCAATACCCCTCCCAGTGATCCGAGAGGTGATAGAGGCACCCTTTCCAACACAGAAAACCACCGACGGCAGCGAGCTCTCGGGTATGACGGTACGGGCACAGTCCTCCGGAAGAATCTGGAGACGAAACTCCTCAGTCGGGGTCTCGAACACCTTAAACCCGCCATCAC
This sequence comes from Pseudomonadota bacterium, assembly GCA_027486155.1. Lineage (GTDB taxonomy): Bacteria > Bdellovibrionota_C > UBA2361 > UBA2361 > OMII01 > OMII01. The sequence continues at coordinate 394 of JAIXPR010000055.1, forward strand.
CAGACACCAGGTCACGCACACCCTCGATAGTAGACCCGCAATCGATCACCTCGAGCAGGGTCTCCACATCTCGATACTTAGGGGTCAATCCCGCTCTCACAACGTTATCGGAGCACGCCATACATTCGATAAGATCCCCCTCGAGGTACGCATGAGGAACGTTTGGAGCTATGAAGAGCGCCTGCCCAGGGTCAATACGCACCTGCCTCATCATAAGCATCGCCAGAAGTCCCGGATCGCTCAGGCCATACTTCGTAACCAACTTGGCAAAGAGCGAAGCCTCGCGCGTAAGACCGGGAGCGAGCGGAAGCGCCTCAGCCAGATACTGATTACACGATCTCACCTGGTTCTGATCTAAAGCAAAACAGACGGCGATAAGCGCTCGCGGGACCGACTGATCACCCCGTGCGTCCGATGTCGCGAGCGAGGAAACGAGTTCCCTTCCAACGAACCGTTCAAGCTCGGGCAACGCGGAGAACAACGACGACAACGCCGCGCGATCCTTAATCCCGTAGAGTAAGCTTACGGGGGTGATCGCTACACCGACCTCTGGCTTATGATTATCGTCAGGATAGTGCTGAGGGCTTTTGCGGTGAAGCTCCTCGGCTTTAGTCTTGGTGGGATGCAGTTGAATAGAGAGCCCATACTCTCCGTTCACCGAGAGAACCTTGAGCAAGAACGGCAGGGTCGAACCGAAACGGGTTACGGCACGCGAGCCGAGTAGCTCTTGCGGGAATTTGGTAAGGGCCTCGTTCAGGGGAAGGGTCGTGCCGTCTGGCAGCTCAATCATCGAGGGAGCCTTTGGGTGAGCACCGACCCAGAACTCCGCCAGCCGCGCGTCCGCCGCATGCCCGGGCACCATCGAGGATATCCGTGACGCATGCCCCACATTACCCCAATCTGACTCCTGCACCCTTCCGGTCAGTCGTAAAGGGCCACCGAACAAATTATCCGCACGTTGCGTCGCCACGTATACCTCTTCCGCGTTCACAAAAAGCGCCCTCAGCGTATCGGGAAAAAAAGCGACTTACAAGGCGATAAGGTCGTAAAATAAGCCAGTTAGACAAAGCCATCGCGCAGACTAAACAATCGCGCCCCATGACGAAGGAAACCTCTCTCTCGAACTCACGATAGGCTCGAATATCTTTAAATGATTGAAGAAAAGCCAAGCTTCAGAAAGAAACACGAGACCTCTTCAGTAGGTGAACAATTATCAGTACAATGTTGGGGTACTTAACTTTTCTCCGAGATCTCCCCTGCCATGCGCGTAGCACTCATCCACGTTCCCCGCCCTATCATGACCATCGGGGAAGCCATGAGGCAAACGAAATGGTCGCTCGTTAACGCTAACTTCTTCCAAACCCAGCTCAACGACCTCGCGGAGCAATCGACGGAGCCCTTCTCACTCGAGTTCTTCGCCAAGGGCACCACCGTGTACATCTGTGTGGCGGCTGAAGAAAAGATCCTCGACCTTATTGTGCAAGGGATCTACGGATGGTGGGCTGGCGTCGAGATAGAGTACATCGATGACTACACAGAGACGAACATCACAGACCGAACAGTTGCCGTAAGCGCCGATCTCGACCTCGAGTGGCCTGACATTTATCCACTTCAACAGTTCCGTCCCTTCGCCTGGGATAGTACCGCTCCTATGGTGACGACACTTACCCGCATCTCTGAATTCGAGAACGTACTCATTCAGGTGGTGGTACGACCACTACGAGATACCCCCCTCCTCCACTTTAAGCTAGGAGCGCTTCGCAAAATCGAGGACGTTTGTCGAATGTTTCGAACGAGGACGTGGCTGAAGCGAGACCTCACGAATCAGAGCATGAAGCTCGTCAAAGAGAAGTGTCTCTCGCCACTCTTCTTGGCGAACTATAGAATCACCGCTTTCGCGGATCTACCCAAGGAGGCGACTAAGAGGGACGCATCAGCGCTTAAATCCCGCTTAGCGCAACACGTCAACGCCGTCTCCTACGCGGTAAAGTATCTTAACACCGCGGATGAAAACCGCCTCAAGACCCGACCGTTCCGCTCAGGGGCCTCCGCGATCAAGTTGATGCAGCAACGACGCTTTAACTGCCCTTTCATGCTCTCCTCGGTTGAGCTCACAACGCTCTGGCATCCTCCAACGGTCGGAACGCTCCCTAACACGGCGATCGTTCTCTCGCGCAAAGCCCCACCACCTCGGACGCTTCCCGCCACTCCGAACGACCCACAAATAAGCTTCTGTGGCGTAACGAACTTTCGCGATCAAAGAACGACCTTCGGCTTCAGACGTTTCGATCGGAGACGCCATCTGTACGTGCTCGGAAAGTCAGGCAACGGCAAATCGTGTCTTCTCCAACTTCTTGTGAAAGCTGATGTTGATAACGGGTTCGGTTGCGCCGTTCTTGATCCACACGGAGATCTCTCGGACGAGATTTTAAAGACGATTCCAAAACACCGACTGAAGGATGTTGTGATCTTCGATCCGAGTGACGTGAATCACCCTCCAAGCTTCAACCCGATGATTCCGATCCGTCCGGATCTCAAGGTTCGAGTCATGCTCAGCTTCCTCGACACCTTCAAACGGGTTTTTGGAGACGGATGGTCAGACAAGATGGACCACCTTCTTCGCTACGCTATAAACGCGTTGCTCAACATCCCCGGAGCGAGCATCGTGTCGCTCCGACGACTCCTCTCCGACGAGGAGTTCCGGAAAGAGGTCGTGGCTCGAAGCACCGACGAGTCGGTGCGCCGTTTCTGGGAGGTCGAGTTCCCGTCACGTCGACAAGAGTTCGAGGAGGGTCCGGTATCGCAGCTTCTCAACCGATTAGATGAACTCCTCGCGACCGACATGATTCGGAACATCCTTGGTCAGCCGACAAACACCTTCGATTTCCGTGAGTTCATCGACTCTCGAAAGATAGTGATCTTCAAACTATCGAAGGGTTTGCTGGGCGCTGAGAACGCCTCGCTCCTGGGCTCACTAATCATCTGGAAGCTCTATGAAGCAGCGATGTCACGAGCCGACATTCCGGTGGAGCAGCGACAGGATTTCTACTTTTACATCGATGAGTTCCAAAACTTCGCGACACCATCGTTCGGAGAGATCTTGAGCGAGTCGCGCAAGTATCGCCTCTGTCTCACCTTCGCCAATCAGTTCCTCGGACAACTACCACAGACGGTGAAGGAGACAGTATTCGGAAACGTCGCTAACCTCGTATGCTTCCGTGTTGGAGCTGAGGATGGCGCGACCGTCGCTCAGGAATTTAAACCTCGATTCAGCCCTGAAGACCTTCTCAACCTCCCTCTTCGTGAATTCTATGTGAAGATGAGTGTTGATGGAGAGGTTCAAGAGGCGTTCTCGGCGTATACCCTTCAGGCTCCCACCGTCCCGACAAGCGAGAACTCGGCGAAGGAGTGTGTCGAGCACTCGCGCTCGAAGTACGCGCTACCACTCTCTGTCGCGCAGGAGCAGCTCGCGCTCTCTGAGATCATGTCTCCACGAACGATGGGACGTTTCTCGTAGGATGATTTCTGAGGTCTTGGCCGCAGCCCAAGCTCCCCTTTCAGCGAATCACCGTTCTACCCGATAAGGTGCTACCCCCCATCGATCTCGCTAACCCCTTGAGATAAGGTACGTCCTATACCCCGAATGTAGTTCCTCGTGGCCCTCCTCCTCTATTCGGGTCGATACTGAGGGAACACTCGCAGCGACGAAGATGGCTTGGGAATCTAACTACAAGAGAACATAGTCGCGTTTGCTACGCGAGGTTGGAATACAAGAAGAGAAACCATGAGAACTATCGCACTCATTGGAGCGGGAAAGATCGGCGAGACCATAGCGGCTCTCTTTGCCGCGTCCGGTCGTTACAAGGTCAAGGTGTGTGACATCGATCTTAAACGCGCCGACTTTGTGGCCCAAGGTAAGAGCTCATGTGAAGCCCATCTCGTCAACTTACAGGACACCGTCGCTCTCAAGAAGCTCTTGGCCGACTGTGAGGTAGTGATTAGCGCGCTCCCCTTCTTTTGTAACAAAGCGGTCGCCCAAGCGGCCCATGACGTGGGAATTCACTACGCCGACCTCACCGAGGACGTTGAGACCTCAAAATTTATCGCCCAGCTCTCTCAGAACTCACGCTCCTGCTTTATGCCGCAGTGTGGACTCGCCCCAGGATTTATCAGCATAGCGGCCGCCCACCTGATGGGACTCCTCGATGCTGTTGACTCCCTGAAGCTGCGGGTTGGGGCGCTGCCGATCTATCCAACGAATCGATTGATGTACAACCTGACCTGGTCAACCGATGGTCTTATCAACGAATATTGTAATCCGTGTGAGATCATTCAAAGCGGAGTTAAACTCACCGTTCCAGCGCTTGAGGGACTCGAGAGCTTCTCGTTTGATGGCGATGAATACGAAGCGTTTAATACCTCTGGTGGACTCGGCACGCTCGCGGACGCTCTTCATGGGAAGGTCAACGACCTAAACTACAAGACGATCCGATACCCGGGGCATCGAGAACTCATCTCCTTCCTGCTCCACGACCTCAAGTTTAAACACGATCGAGATAGTCTCAAGCATGTTCTGGAACGGAGCATTCCAACAACGGGGCAGGACAAGTGCATCATCTTTGTTGAGGCGTCAGGAACGCTCAAAGGAGTCAGCACGCAAAAGACCTACGCGAGCTGCGTGTACAATCAGACCGTTGATGGAAAACACTTTAGCGCCATTCAAGTAACCACCGCCGCGGGCGTATGCGGTCCGATAGACCTCCTCCTCTCGGGGGCGATCGGCAAGAGATCCGGATTTATTCGGGCTGAGGATATCTCCTTAACTGATTTCCTCGGTAATGAGTTCGGCAAGCTTTGCCGTGACGACCGAGCGCTGCGGGGGATTTCGTAGGATCACGTTCAATCCACGAGACAATCATCAATCCGGAGGGCCCGTATCCTTACGGGCCGGGTATGTTACGACCTATCAAATTGAAACGCGATGGATATCGCGGACCGGGACGGCGGTCGCGATTCCGGCCCGTCAGGAGACGGGCCCTCCGGGGAACCATATAACCCGCGATTAAGGTTCCTATTCACCTCGCCGGTACCAACACCTTCTCGAACTTCTCAAGCCCAAGGTCGAGCTCCTCTTTGGTAATAATCAGAGGAGGAGCGACTCGAAGGGTTTGGCTCCTTGTGTCTTTACAGAGGAGCCCCTCGTACTTGAGCTTCTTGCAGAAATCTTTCGCGGTACCAGCGGCGGGATCGATATCGATACCGATCAAGAGCCCTCGACCTCGAACCTCCTTAACGATCGGAGAGTTCATCGCTCGTAGCCGTTGCACGGCGTACTCTCCGAGATCCGCCGCTCGCTCGTGCGGTTTCTCCTCCTGTATAATCGCGATTACCTCTCTCGCGATGGCGCAGGCTAAAGGATTTCCTCCCATCGTTGAACCGTGAGATCCGGGACTGAAAACGCGCATGACCGCGTCATCAGCGGCGATAGAGGAGATCGGCGCGATTCCTCCCCCCAAAGATTTCGCCAGAATGATAATATCGGGATCAACGTTCTCATGATCGCAGGCGAAGATCTTTCCCGTTCGACACATTCCGGTTTGTATCTCATCCGCGATAAGAAGGACGTTATGTCGTGTGCAGATCTCCCTGAGCTTTGTAAGATATCCATCAGGAGGGATAATCACACCCCCCTCCCCCTGGATCGGCTCAACCATCACCGCGGCGGTATGCGCGGTAATGGCCCCTTCAACGGCCTCAGCGTCACCAAACGGGACACTTACGAATCCTGGGGTGTAGGGGCCGAATCCTCGGCGACTATCATCTGAGGTGCTAAAGCTGACGACGGTGGTCGTTCTTCCATGAAAGTTTCCATCACAGGTGATGATCTCGGCATGATTCTCTGGAATTTTTTTGACATCATAGGCCCACCGTCGAGCGGCTTTGATGGAGGTCTCAACCGCCTCCGCGCCAGAATTCATCACAAGAACTTTGTCTTTGCGGCAAAATTTCGCGAGGTCCTCGGCGAGTAGCGCGAACTGCTCAGAGTAAAACGCTCGGGATGTCAGGGTGAGCTTATCGATCTGGGCGTGGGCAACCTTGGCGATCCGCTCGTTACAGTGCCCGAAATTAAGCGCGCTGTAGGCGCTTAGGAAATCAAGATACCGATGCCCATCGACATCCGTAACCCAAACGCCCTTCGCCGACTCGATAACGATAGGAAGGGGCGCGTAATTGTGCGCCGCGTACGTTTCCGTCGCATCGATCAACCGCTTCGTTCGTTCGTCGAG
>JAIXPR010000123.1 GCA_027486155.1 Pseudomonadota bacterium
ATTTGTTTTAGGCGCCTTTATGCCGTCGCCCCTTCGGGGCTCACGGCTGCGGCGCCTCCTCTCACGTGACCAAGGTCACGCGAGAACTCGCGGATTCGATTTACGTGGGGATTCGATAACTTTGGCCCTGAAGGGCCAAAAGTGGCGGAGCCGACGGGCACCTAACAAAATCAATAAGAAAGCCCGGCCGTAATCCAAAAACTATCCACTCCTACCGTTTCGCTCGTTTCAGAACGCATCGGGCGGAGTGCCTTGGAAGGCTTTTCCAAGGTAGCGCAGAGGATATGCAACTTCCGGGTGCTCTAGTAGCCCTCAGCAAATCGGGTAGCCGTAGAGCCCAATAGCTCCATCACCTAAGAGGGGGAGAGGAAAGATGAGCTTCGCGGAACACCAACATGTACGTTGGTCACGCTATTGATCCCATGAGGCCTTTCGCTGGGTAGATATCGCCCCCCATTCGGGGAGTGAATGAGGTGGGCCTTCAAGGTAGATCTCAGGGGCGCGGTTTCCGACTCGAGGATGCGGCATCCTCGATGGCACTGTTGATGTGTGCATAGCCGTTTAGCCTGCCACGATGCTCTTAGAGCTAACAAAAACTCTAATCGCTGACGGTACGAACTGAGTGGCAGGAAAGGAGTCAGAAATACCTTATCGAATTATAATTTCCTTGAAATGTCGGCTTGGCAAGGTATCATGCGTGCGGCCGGCAGTAAGGAAGGTGATTAAGCATGGAACAAGTCAATGGGGTTTTCGGAGAGGGAGGAGCTAAACAGCAGCGAGGCTCCGAGGCGCTAAAAGGACGGAGCGGTCCCCATGACTTGCGGAGTGAGTCAATTATACGGCCCGTTGGAGGCGACTGGGCTAGCGCAGTCGCTGGTGAGGTAGAGCGGAAATTTCCAGGCCTTTCGGAATACACCTGTGCCGCCGGGATCAGTCCGTCAGGGGTCGTCCACTTTGGTAACTTTCGAGACGTTATGACGTCTCATCTAGTAGCTTCGGCACTTCGAGAGCGTGGGCTCAACGCTAAGCTTCTCTTTTCATGGGACGATTATGACAGGTTGCGAAAGGTGCCTGAAGGGCTAAGTCTGTCTCTATCTAGGTATATTGGAATGCCTCTCTCTGAGGTTCCCGATCCGCTCGGAGAACTCCCTTCCTACGCCGCTCGATTCGAGGGGGAATTTGAGCGGGCGATGGAGATGTTGGACATAAAGCTGGAATATCGCTACCAAAGTGCCGAATATAAGTCCGGCCGTTATGCGCCTGGCATTATCGAGGCTCTTAACAAACGAAAAGAGATAGCGGCAATTCTACTATCGTATATGTCCGAGAAGGGGATTCGTGAAAAGAGCATCGACCCGGTTGAGTTTCAAGAGAAATTTTTCCCGATAGCGGTTTATTCGCACTTCAACGGCAAAGACAATACAACGGTGCTCGACTTCGATGGTAAGTCTCGGATTACCTATCTATGTCGAGACTCACGAGAAGAGAGAACGTTCGATCTACTTCAAGACCCGCGTGTAAAACTTGCCTGGAAGATTGACTGGCCGATGCGATGGGGCGTTGAGCAGGTCGTTTTCGAGCCTGGAGGAAGTGATCATGCGGCTCCCGGTGGTAGCTTCGACGTCTCTGCCAAGATAGCCCATGGCATTTTTGGGCGACAAGCTCCTCATTTTGTTGGATACGAGTTTATTGGCCTGGGAGCGGATAGTGGCAAGGGAACTACATCAAAAATGTCGAGCTCTCGCGGTACGGCGGTGTCTCCCCTTGAACTGCTCAATATCTATGAGCCGTCTCTTCTCAAATGGATTTACGCACACAAAGAGCCGTCGCGAAGTTTCTCTCTCTCCTTCGGGACCGAAATGATCCGACAATACGATGAATTTGATAGAGAGGTAACTTCATTTCACGAGGGAACACTTCCGCTGAATCGCCAGAAGGCTCTTCTTCAGAGCGTTAGCTCTGAGGAGTTAGGGCGAAGCGCGAAGCCGATACCCTTCCGTCAAGCCGAAGCGTTGGGGCAGATCCTACAATGGTCCGTCGAACGAGTATGTGCGTTCAACGAAAGAGCCAAGATGGGCTTCAGCGAAGAATCGATCGCGACGAGGCTTCCGTGCGCGCGTCGGTGGCTCGAAATGTACAATCCCGAGAAATTGATCGTTGTTCGCTCTGAAAGTAATTCTGAGTATGCTAAGAGCATGAGTCCCGAGGGGTTGAGTCATGTCGCTCAGTTGCGGGAAGCGCTCGCGAGTGAACTCGCTGATGTCGAGCAACTTGAAAAGTTCGTATATTCCATTCCAAAGCTTTCCTCTCTTGGTGATTCCGAAAACAAGATACGCCAGCGAGCATTTTTCAAAGACGTATACAATTTGATCATATCTAGAGACACGGGACCGAGGCTATCCACGTTCCTCAGTGCGCTCGATCGAGCAACTGTGATGAATTTGTTGGATTGCAGTCGGAGATAAGCGTTGTCCGATCCTATTGTTCCACTCAAACTAAGCAAGGGGGATGAGGTAAGGATAATTGCACCTGCGCTGAGCGCTGCAATTTTCACAGAGGGTCATCTGTCCGCCTGTGTAGATGCGCTCACAGGGGTGGGCCTCAAGGTCTCGTTCGGCGAACACGTACGGTCGAGAGACTGTTTTGATTCTTCGTCCGTGGAAGATAGGCTCGAAGATCTCCACCGAGCGTTTTCAGATCCACGAATTCGAGGAGTCTTGTCTGTCACTGGCGGGTTTAATTCAGTTCAAATTCTGGAGGGGCTCGACATGGATCTGATCAGAGCTAATCCCCGGGTGTTATGTGGTTACTCAGATATCACGACACTATCCTCCGCAATTCAGGCTCGTACTGGCCTTATCACCTACAATGGGCCGCACTTCACCATGTTTGGCTTTAAAAGTGGAAGGGACTATTTGATCGACAACTTCGCTCGGTGCGTTATGACGCAGGGGCCATATGTGCCTGCGCAAGCTGAACGATACGTCGATCACCCTTGGAGAGATCAGGATTCTTCGAGTTCGTTGAGAGAGTCTTCTGGATGGCGCGTAGTTAGAGCTGGCGCATGTTCTGGCCGGGTAGTCGGAGGAAATCTCTCTTCGTTGTGCCTCTTGTTAGGATCCCCATTCATGCCATCTCTCAATGACGCCGTTTTGTTCATCGAGGAGGATGAGGATGTTGGGCCGCGAATGTTCGATCGCTATTTAGAGTCGGTACTTCTCCATGACTCAGCGAGCGGTCTGCGCGGCGTTGTCGTTGGAAGATTCCAAGACCAAAGTAAAATGGGCGAGGACGAGCTCAGAGCGATCCTCCTATCGAAGCGAAAACTTGAGAAGCTGCCTATCGCAGCCAATGTTGATTTCGGACACACCTATCCCCATATAACTATACCTATCGGTGGTGTGTGCGACCTCTCGGCAGAGGGAAGCCAGGTGCAGTTGACCTTCACCCTACACTAGAGGAAAAACAATGCGCGCCATCGACCTTCGCTATCTGACCCGAAATTCCGAGCAAAACTTCAAGCACTATTTCCCCTTCATCGTTCAGCAGGCGCAACGGTATGTGGCTGGGCTGTCAGAATGCCGCATCGTCGAAGTAGGCTGTGCCACGGGTCGATTCGTCCGAATGCTCGTCGAGGAGTATGAAGCGCGGGATGTCATCGGGATTGATATTATCCCTGAATTAGTTCAGAAGGCTGAGATAGATGTCCCGGCAGCTCGATTCCTTGTTGGTGACATAACTCGACCTGACTCCCTGCCTTCCGAGAAAGTCGATGTTGTCTTCATGAACACGATTCATAGCCTCTTTGATGACCCGCAGGTGTGGCTTCCTAATGTTCTTAACCTGACTCGAAGAGGCGGCTATGCCTTCGTCTTCGGGCTCTTTAATCCAGAGCCTGTTGATGTAGCCGTCAGAGCTCGATACTCGGGAGAAAAAAATGATATTCCCGGTTGGAGTCTCGTTTCCAAGAGTACCATGTTTCAAAAATTTCAGGAGTTGGGTGTAACGGGTCGCTTCGAGGATTACCCTATACCAGCTCCGGTCGCTCGCCATTCATCAGATCCGCTTCATTCTTGGACTGTTAATCGAGAGGGCGGAGAGATGCTCCTTATCAATGGGTTGCAACTCATTCATCAATTCTCCATGGCTATCATCCGTAATACGGATGACGGCGCGTGGCTTTCTTCGAATGGAGCTACAGCGTGATTGCTCCTGGTCAGACGCTACGTTCAGAGCTGGACACTTCGTTGGCACTTTCCTCTGCGCGTCCCGTAAGTGGAGAGCGGCAGTATATTAGTTCAGTTTTAAAGGAGAGCGTAGGTTCCGCATGTCACATCGCGGGGCGAGTGGTTTCCGTGCGAAAATTTGGGGGACTCGCATTTGCAACGGTTCGTGACATATCCGGCGATATGCAGCTTTGCATCGAACGCGGGAGGCTTTCGGAACGCTATGATACCCTCCTGGATTTATTGCGCATCGGGAGTCTCGTGGGGGCCAAGGGGCACACGTTTACGACGAGAACTGGTGTTACGGCCGTTCGAGTGGACTCCCTCATGGAATTGGTTCGCCCCGCTCGATCGGTGCCCGTCGAGCACACGAGTGAGCCCTCTACTGGGTCTGCGCGAAGCGAGCGATACCTCGACATGATGGTCAACCGGGATGTGCTTGAGCGATTCAAGGCCCGTTCCCAAGTAATAGCGACACTCCGTGAAGCCCTGAGCAATCGTGGTTACTACGAAGTGGAAACTCCGATTCTCTTACCGGGAGACCCTGGCTCTGCCGCGCATCCATTCACAACGCACCATAGGGCCTTTGATAAGACGCTCTTTCTTCGTGGCACCTGCGAGTTGTATCTCAAAATGGCAGTTGTAGGGGGCTTTGATCGTGTCTACGAGATCGGCAAAGTCTTTCGAAACGAGGGGTCCGACGCTAACCATCTTCAGGAGTTTTCGCTCCTCGAGTTTTATTCAGCGTATGCATCTATGGACGAGGTATTAGCGTTGTGTGCCACGCTCGTTGATACCGCCCTCATGAAGTACAAGGGACAGCGCATCCTCGATGGCGAGCGGGGCGCGTTAGATTTCTCGAAAGGGTGGAAGTGTTTCGATATTAGTGAGGAGGTGAACAGGCGCACTGGATTCTCATATCGAGATATCGTTGGCCGCGCCCCGGGATACGAGGCGCACATCTCGCGCATGCGTGAGTTGCTTCCAGACGTAGACTCCCCAGCGGAAGCGCTGATGATCTTGTTTAAACGAGAGGTGGAGCAAACCCTCGTCGGTCCTGCCCTTGTCTATGGCTTTCCTGTGGCGTCCAATCCTCTTACCCTAGAAAATCAGGCGGATCCCGGATTTCTTGAGCGTTACTATATGTATCTTCATGGGCAGGCCATCGCCGATATCGCGGCGGAAAATGTCGATGGTCAGGTGCAACGAGATCGGTTCGACATGCAATCCCGCACGCGGACGACTGATGCTGAGTCCCTGAAGGTCATGCAGAATAAATTCGTACGAGCTTTGGAAATGGGAGCTCCGCCCATGGTGGGGGTAGGGATGAGCGTTGATCGTTTAGTCGCTGTACTTACAGGAACTCGATATCTGCAGGATGTCGTGATGTTTCCTTTACGGAGGGAATCATGACAGCTTCCAAAATATACAAGGCGATTTTTTTCGATCTAGGTGGGGTTTTAGTCGACGTTGATTGGGCTGGCTATCGGAGAGGTCTTGCCGAGATAGGGTGCCTGATGCCGGGCGACGTCATTCCTGGCTACCATGATGATGTCAGATTCATCGTTGAATTTATGACTGGACGGGCAAGCGTGAGCAGTTTTTGGTCCTCATGTCGCAGCGCCTACGGTTGGAACGCAGATGACGCCTCTCTGTCATCGCTCTGGGGGCGGGTTCTCAGTCCTTTCGATTATTCGTCGCGACTGATTTCTCATCTGACAGAGGCTGGCCTCAAGTTGGGTATAATGAGTGACACGGATCCGATTCATTGGGAAACTCAGAATCGAAGTTTCGAATTCTTGAACCGCTTCGAGGCGAGCGCTGTTAGTTTCGAACTCGGCGTCATGAAGCCAGACAAGTCGTTTCCGCAGTATTTAATGGAGCGGCTCAATGTGGATTCGTCTGAGTGCGTTATCATCGATGACAAGACGCATCTGATAGAGGGATATAAAGAACAGGGATTCTCAGCTTTTCATTGGCAGGGGAGTTCGTCAGTTCAGGAATTACTTCAATTTATAGGAATGGATCCAATCGGAGGGGGGGCTCATGATTCTTGATTCGACAGTTGACCGAATATCGCAATATCTGGATGCGGCTCTGGATAAGTTTCCAGATCGCACCGCAATTCGATCGCGAGATGTAACCTGGACGTATCGTCAGTTCGGAAGCGTCATCGATGAAAATGAAAGACTTCTCATCGAGCAGGGAGTTGAGGTTGATGAACCTATCATTGTGGCCGTAAGTAACGAGCCGTGTGACCTTTCAGCCTATCTGGCTATCTGGAGAGTTGGTGGAGTGGTCGTGCCGGTGCACATAAAAGCCGCCGAGCGAACAGTCGATTATATTATGGAGATAACGGGCGCTCGATATGTATTTACAAGCGGTAAAACTCTTGATGGAGCCCTAGGTAGACGACTTTCGGTAGGCGTTGGTGATGAGCGTCTAAAAAAAGTGAAGCA
>JAIXPR010000098.1 GCA_027486155.1 Pseudomonadota bacterium
GGTCGATATCGTTCGCACCGCTGATACCTGCGTTGTGGTACTGGTGCCGGGCATGGGTGATAGCGTGCAGATCATCAAGGCGGGGCTCATGGAGATAGCTGACCTTTTTGTGGTCAACAAAGCGGACCGAGATGGCGCCCTTCTTCTTGAGAAGGATCTCTACACTCTTCTCTCCCTCGAGGAGTTCACTCCGGAGCATTGGAAACCTAGAATCTTGCGAAGCGTCGCCACCGCCGGCGAAGGCGTTGAAGAGATCGTTCAGGGAACCGTCGCCCACCTTGGATGGTTGGAGTCCTCACCCGCGGGGTATTCACGACGCCTGCGCGTGGTTTCCCAAACGATAGCGACGCTCATCGGGGAGAGGGTTACTCGCGCAGTCCTTGCGGGCCAGGAGGAGTCAATTCAGCGCCTTGCGAAGGCGTGTGTGGCCCGTACCTTAACCCCCATCGAGGCGGTATCCACCTTCCTTGTTACGCGTCGCGATAAAATTAAGTTTTAAAATAAGCTCTTAAGCCGCCCCGTAGGTTTGCCGATCCCACCGTTAATGGTTGAACTCCTTTTCTACAACTCGGTGATCGTAACGGTGAGCCTGGCGGTCTGCGCGGTCCTCGCCACCATCGGCGCGATGTTACTTGCGCGGAACATGTTTCACATGTCGACCGCTAGTGTTCGTAGATTCTTCGAGCTTCGCTTTCGGCCAACCGCGCTGCGATATACTGAGGAGTTTGAATGTCTGTTCGAGAGCTACCGCGAAAAGTCCGCCGTATTGGAGCCGTTCACCGAAAATTACACTAATGTATTTAATGAGGCGAGGTGGGCCACGCTGGTGATAACGCTAGAGACTCTCAGGCGCGCTCATGAACACCTGTGTCATCTGATTGAAGAGGGCGAGTCAAAGGACGCGCTCTGTCTCTCCGAATTCCTCATCGCGGCTGGGGACGATCTCGCTCCCTGGAAGTATCGTCACATCAATGATGAGTGGGCGCCTCTGGCGAATTGGGAACAGGAGGCTCATCTCATTCTTTCCCATGTCATGAAAAACCTTCCCCACGCGCTTCAGCAAGCTCATAAGATAGGGATCGTTCGCGACGGAAAGTTTCAAGAAGCGATGCGAGTTCTCGATAGAATAAGAGCCGATCTCTAAAAAGTAGCCCGAGGGTAATTCACGCTGGAGCTCTCGATAGCGACGCGCCCCCGCTTTTACGGCTTTTGCAAATCTTTTCGGAGTATATTGGTCATAATCTCACTCGTGCCTCCGCCGATAGGCATCAAACGAAGATCCCGCCACCATCGCTCGGGAAGAAATTCCGTGGTGTAGCCATAGCCCCCGTGAATCTGAATCGCTTTATCGGCGATCCACACCGCGTCGTCGCATACCATCCGTTTCGCCGCGGCGACGAGAGGTCGACAATCCTTGGACGAGCACAATTCATCGAGCGCTCGATGGGCGAGCGCCTCTCCAAGTGCGATTCTGCGCTCCATCTCCTGAAGGTACTCAGAGATGTCGCCGAACTCCCCGATCGTTCGTCCGAACGCCTTTCGCTCACTGGCGTACCGAGTGGAGGCTTGAAGACACATTCGCGCGCCCGCGAGCGAGGTGAGGGTAAGCATGAGGCGCTCCCAATTGAGGTTCGAGGCCGCTTGTCCCCAACCTTCACCAACTTTGCCCAGCACGCAGGACTCATCAACTTCGACGTCCTCGAAAGAGAGCTCCGCGGTGTCTGAAGCGTGCCAACCGAGCTTGTGGAGGGTCTTTGAGACCTTGAAGCCCTTGGATTTGGTGTCGACAACGAAGGTTGTGAACCCTTTATAACCCGCTGATGGATCGGTCTTTGTGAGGACCAAAATGAAATCAGCTCGGGCTCCATTCGTGATGAAGGTCTTTGAGCCGTTAATTTTCCAACGAGAGCCGTGCTTGGTCGCCGTCGTTCGAATGCTCGCCAGGTCGCTCCCCGCGCCCGGCTCGGTAAAGGCGTACGCCCCTATCGCTTCTCCCTTAACGGCTTGTGGTAGCCAGTGCTGTTTAGCTGTCTCCGTTCCGAATTTCTCAAGCGCGTGACTAATGACCAGGGAGTGCATATTGACCCCCACGGTGAGGCCAACAGAGGCGATCTCCCCAAAAGACTCACACCACGCTCCGGCCAACTTATAGTCACCGCCCACGCCTCCATACTCCTCAGAGATGAGGCGCCCCAGATAGCCCTGCTCACCGAGAAGCTTGAACACGTCGTTAGGGAAAAACCGCTCCACTTCCCATCGAGCGACGTTGGGGATGAGCTCCTGGTAAACGAGCTTTGTAACGGAGTCTATGAACGCCTCATATTCACCGTAGTAGGGGAGTGCTTTCATTGAAGTCTCTCCGCGATCACCTCAGCGATATCTCGAACATCGAGCTTCGTCTCATTGTTAGTTAGTTTAACTCCGTCCTCCATCATCTGCATACAGAAAGGGCACGCTGTGGCTACTGTTGAGGCCCCGGTCGCCGCCGCTTCCTCCGCGCGGACTGAGTTAACTCGTTCTCCTATCTTCAGATCCATCCAGAAGTGCCCACCTCCGGCGCCGCAGCAGAGGCCGTTCTCTCGGCTTCTCTCCATCTCAAGGATCGTAAGACCCTTAACCGATCTAAGAGTTTTTCGTGGCGCCTCATACTCATCGTTGACCCGGCCGAGATAGCACGGGTCGTGGAAGGTTACCTCCTTGAGAGCCTCCTCTTTGAGTGGAAGCTTCTCAGACTCTAAGAGCCGTCTGAGAAGTACGGAGTGGTGAATGATCTCGGGTTGTTTGCCTTCTCCGAGGTTTCCGAACTGTGGATACTCATTCTTAATCGTGTTGAAGCAGTGAGGGCAGTTCGCGACGAGCGTCTTGAACGATACGGACTTGAGAAGCTCGATGTTCTGCTTCGCGAGCGTCTGGAAGAGGTTCTCCTCTCCGAGACGACGGGCGGGATCGCCCGAGCACCCCTCCATGGAACCGAGAACCCCGAAGGAGAGTTCCGCCCGTTGCATGATGGTAACGAGGGACTTCGCGATCTTTTGCTTGCGAGGGTCGAAGGCTGATACGCAGCCAACCCAGTAGAGGTAATCGACCGTATCACCCGGTTGGAGCTGTCGCACGCCAAGACCATCGAGCCACTTCGCTCGGTCCTCTTGAGGACCGTAGGGATTCGCGCGGCTCTCAAGTGAACGAAGGGTGGCTTGCGCCTCGTGCGGAAGTTGTCCCTCCATCATCGTGAGGTTACGTCTATTCCCCACGATCTGGTCGACGTGGTTGATTCCAACTGGACAAGCTTGCACGCACGCCATACACGTGTTGCAGCTCCAGAAGGTCATAGGGTCCATCACGTCGCCCGCTATCTTCGCGTCAGCGGAGCCCCCCAGGGTGCGAACTGAGCTCTGCACGAGTGGGTTCTTCGCTCGATACATCCCCGTCGCGTCAAAGCCCTCAGCGGTTTGTCGTAAGGAATTAAACGGAAGGGTCACGTTCGCCATCAGAGAACGGTCGAGAGCCGCTCCAGGATTTATACCGGTTTGTACCGGCAGAGTTCCCTCGGCTTGGAGCGCGTGCGCGTGGTTACGGGTATCAAGGATGACCCATTTTGGTGAGAGGGGTTTGCCCGTGAGGTAGGCGGGGCACACCTCTTGGCACCGACCGCACTGGGTACACGCGTCAAGGTCGAGAAGGTTCTTCCATGTGTAGTCCTTTATCGTGCCGAGACCCAGGGAGAACTCTTCTCCTGTTTCCATCAGTTTCTCAATATCGCCGATGAATGGGAGCGCGCCCTTCGGGCGCTCCGTGCGCGCGAAGAAGAGGTTAAGAGGACTGGAGACCATATGGAAAAACTTCGTGTACGGAAAGAGCGCGACGAAGGCGTATACGGTGAGGGTATGAAACCACCACATCACGAAGTGAATGTCTTTCGTTCGTTCCACAGATAGGAACCATACCGATTTCGCGAAGAGCCACCCTATCGGCGAGTAGAGCTGCCACGGGTCATTTGTTGCGTGAATACGCAGACCTTCAAGGGCGAAGCCTTGCACCACCAAGACCGCGAGCATCACGAGGATAAACGAGTCGTTGGGACTTACGTGCACCGCGTCCACTTTTTGCATAAACCTGCGGTAGCCGAAGTACAGCACTCCCGCGAGAAGGAGGATGCCGAACACATCGCTGAACATCGTTACCCAGAGGTAGAACTGCCCCTGGTAGATCTTAATACCGAGGTCGTGGTGAATGAACACCATGGTGGTAGTGAATGTGAGAACGAGGAATCCGAAGTAGACAAGAAGGTGCGCGATCGCCGAACCGCTCTTACCTCGACTAACCTTTCGTTGGAGGAACCCGTGTTGGACCAGGTCGTCGAGCCGCCACCACCAGTGCCCCACGCTCTCTGGGGAGGGGCGACCAGCGCGCCACAAGAGGCTTCGTTGCAAAATGCCGTTTACGCCGATAGCGAGGGCAACAACTAAGAGACCGTACAACGCTACTACGTTGGGCAGCGTATTAAGATTCCACATGATTTCGCGAGTTGGTGTCATGCGCAGTAAACTAGTCGTATCAGGCACTTCACACCAGCGGTCTTGTCATCCTCTACCGTACAAAACGGCTCGGGCATCGGTCCCTTGGAGATCCATCCTCAAGCGGTTGGGGCGTTGGAGTAGGGGACCGGAAAGGGGCTCTACCGCCCCTAAGGCTCGGCGTTCCTCGTATTGAGCCACGTGGAGGCGGGGGGGGACACTTCACGGCATCTCCAAGCGA
This sequence comes from Pseudomonadota bacterium, assembly GCA_027486155.1. Lineage (GTDB taxonomy): Bacteria > Bdellovibrionota_C > UBA2361 > UBA2361 > OMII01 > OMII01. Next base: position 4,756 of record JAIXPR010000098.1, read on the forward strand.
TTAGTAGGTAATTGAATATACATGTTATTTGGGGTGTGTGACCCTTCTCGTTGACAACCCTAGTCCCCCACACAGAGAATAAGAGAAAGGCCATGAGCACTCCCAAATCGCTCCTCCAAGCATCTTTTCAGATAGTTCCTCGATCCTGCTAGGGCCAGGGTCATCACACTATGAATAGCGAACCTTACCATCCCGCAGTCATCCTCTCTCAGAGCTTTCCACTCATCGTCTCGGTGGTGGGGTATGTATTTTTCATTGTGGGCTCCCTCGCCATCGCCCGGAGCCGAACAGGACGCCTTGCGGAGCTGGTTGACCTAGGGGTGTTCGGCGCCTCGACCAGCGTCCGCATCATTGAGAATTCTGAGCGGTATCTTTTATGCACACAAATGGGGCGCCTCTGCTCCTCATTCGGTGCGGGTTTTTGCTTAGCCTTCCTGACCGGATATATCGGGAAGCTGCCCGGGAGTCAGGGGGAACTTACCCCGTACGGGATCCTCCTCGCCGCTGTAGCGGCGGCGTTCGTCATGGTAGCGACCCTGGTCGTTGTGCAGGTAGCAAAAGCGTTTACCCTGCAGTTCCCGGAAAAGACGATGTGTGTTGTGGCCCTGCCTCTTCGCCTCTTCTACGTCGTGGTTGGGCCGCTGCTGATGTTCATCCATTCCACGGTAGGTCGCGTCTTGGAGCGATGTCACCTCCGTTCCTCGACAGAGCGGGATATCTCGCTGTCGACCGATGATCTCAGTGAGATCGTGAAGCTCAGTTCGGAGTCCGGAACGATGGAGCAACACGAGCAGCGTCTTATCGAGGGCGTGGTTGACTTCACCGATCGAGTGGTTCGGGAGGTGATGACACCGCGGAAGGACATCGTGTGGGCGAAGGATAGCTCTACCACAGCGGACCTGATCTCGTTGTGTACCCGTGAAGGGGTGTCGCGGGTGTTGATCTGCGGTTCCGATCTCGATGACGTCAAGGGGATGATTCTGGCAAAGGATCTCCTTACCTTCATCAATAAACCGGTGACTACCGACGCGTGGCGCTCCTTGCTCCGAGATATCTACAAGGTTCCGAATACCAAACCGGTTGATGATCTTTTGCACGAGTTTCGGTCAACCGGCACGCACCTCGGGGTGGTGCTCGATGAGCACGGTGGTGTTGGAGGGATCGTGACCCTAGAGGACCTTGTAGAGGAGATCGTCGGGGATATCTTCGATGAGACCGATTCAGCCCTTGAGCGGGAACTGGTGATTCGCGAGGTGAATGGAGAGTGGCTTGTGGACGGAGTGGCTGGTATTGACCAGTTGCCGGAGGCGTTTGGTATTAACCCATCTGAGGGGCACTACGACACTATCGCTGGGTTCCTGCTCTACCATGTCGGAAGACTCCCGGAGGAAGGAGAGGTGTTCCAGATAGAGGGACTCGAAATTAAAGTCCTCGAGGTACACCGTCACCGAATCGTGCGTCTTTCGGTGAAAGTTCCCCCTTCCCCTGTCGATTGTGAAGGCCCTGAGGAGCATCCTGTCGCGATGAATGGTGGGGCTCGAAGTCCCCGCAAAACGGTAGGATAGGAGGTTCGTTTCCTGCCCCCTTCGCCAATTAAATAACGTTTGAACCCTTTCGGGGTGCCCGCGCATCTTTAAGGTATGGCGCCGTAAACCGACCAGGGGACGAATAGCGCTGACTTTTTGAACGGCAGCTCTAAAAACCCTCATGAGCCGCCGTTTTATATTCGTTTTATACGAATATGCACTGGGCGGCTCTTCCGCTCGGTCTTTGAGGAGCGATGCACTATGGACGCCGACACTACCGAGGGACTCCCTTCAACTGAAGAGCTAGCGGACAACCTTCCAGGGGATATGAACGCCGCCGACGTGGTGTCTTCCGCGCCTCCGGCGCCTCCGGTTGACGCGGCCTCTCTTGAGCCAGCGCCTCAAACCTTGGCTTCGGCAGAATCGAGCGAACCTTCAACGACCTCCGTTTCCGCTGAGCCAAAAAGTCCTGAGATCTCGGCCTCCAGTGAGAGGGCGGTTGCCTCAGAAAAGGTCAACGCGGTAACCCCGACGAGCTTTTCGCACATGTCTGATAGTCCCCGGGTGGACGTGAGCGCCGCTACGGTTGCTCGCATGATGGGAATCGCCTCAACGAGTGATCTGCGCGTGCTTGAGGGGCGCGTGGATCTCCTTACGTCCAAGGTCTCAGCTATTCTCACCAAGATGGACCGGTGTCTCTCGATGTTCAGCTCTATTCCGACGGCGAGTGATATCGGACGGCTTGAGGTGCAGGTCGCGGCGGTCAAGTCGATGATGAAGGAGCTTCTCGATTCAGTTGGCGCCCCCGTGAGCGCGGGCAAGGAACAGACCGATCGTATCGCGGCGCAGGAGCAAAGTAGGAAGCTTCGCGAAGGAATTAAAACCAACACAGAGTCATAGCATCTCTTTCAGAGGAACCACACATGAGCGCACAACAAAAGGTTGGACAGGGAACCCTTTCTCAGCGAATCGAAAAAACGAAGACCCGACAAAAAAGTTATGTCATGGACCTCCGCGTGCAAAGTCCCGCCTCCATGGGATACCTCGGTGTTGATGGGCTGGATTCCGCGCCGGCGATCGTGAGATTGGCTAGAGTAAAGGGGCTCGATGTCATCGCGATTACCGATTTCTACAGCGGTGATTTTATCGATCGGATGGTCGCGGCCGCGAAGAGCTCTCCCCTTACGGTAATTCCGGGTGTGAGTGTTCGGTGTCGCGTGAAGACGTGCTCCGATGTCATCATCTCGTGCCTCTTTCCCGAGTCAATCACATCGGCGGGTATCGCCGAGTTTCTTCGCGAGCTCAATGTTCCCCGAGATGCCCGTGGAAACCCAAACTATGTGATTACCCCCACTATCGATGAACTTTTGCTCGCTCTCTCGACGCGTAACGGTATCGCCATACCGAGCCGCCTCGACAAGACTCCCCATCGAATGTCCATTATTCCGGATCTCGTTGAGCAGTACGGTTTTCGAGCCTTTGATCTCGCCTACGGCGACTCCTCGGCGTACTTCAAGAAACGGTGGCCTAAGATGAAGTTTCAACTCTTCACCTTCTCAGACGCGAACGCGCTCGCCCAGATCGGTAGCCGCAACGCGAAGGTAAAGATGCCGACCCCGGGCTTTGAGGGGCTTAAAGAACTGCTTGCCGGCGAGTCAGCCTAAGACGGTCTTGCCTGACACCCTTGTTCAGGCTCACAATGCCGGCCATGGCAACATGGCTTGTGAAAACCGAACCGGATGTGTTCTCTATCGATGACTTCGCCCGTGCGAGGGTAACGGACTGGAATGGGGTCCGAAACTATCAGGCCCGAAACTTCCTTATGTCGATGGAAGCGGGGGATGACGTACTCATCTACCACTCAAATGCTGAGCCACCAGGCGTGGTTGGCCTCGCGACGGTCCACGCCACAGCATCCCCCGACAAGACCCAATTCGATCCTACCAGTGAGTACTTCGACGGTAAGGCTAGTACAGCGAATCCCCGTTGGTTTTGCCCGGACCTCAAGTTTGTGCGAAAATTCGCCCGGCAAATCCCGCTCGACGAGTTGCGACGGACGAGAGCTTTGGAAGGTCTCACGTTGCTTCAGAAGGGATCGCGATTAAGTGTTATTCCTGTTTCGGATAAACACTTCGATACGATAGTAAAGATGGCTTCACAAAAGTCCCCAGCATAGGAGTTCACGTGGGCGAGCGAATCACAATCAAAACGGCGGAAGAGATCGCGTTGATGCGCGAGGCGTGTCAGGTTACCGCGACGATCCTCGATGAGGTAGGGGAGATTATCCGCCCCGGGATGAACACCGAGGAGATTAACTCCTTCGTACACCGCCGCACCCTAGAGCACGGGGCTATTCCATCGCCGCTCAACTACAAGGGATTTCCGAAGTCGGTATGCGTGTCGCCGAATGATGTCGTGTGTCACGGGATTCCGGCGCCGTTCGTTATTTTGATGCCGGGCGATATCGTGAACGTGGATGTGACCTGCTACAAAAACGGATTCCACGGTGATTCAAGTCGAATGTATTTCGTGGGTGGTGAAGACGCCTGTTCCGCTGAGGCGCGGGAGTTGGTGAGGGTTACCCGCGACGCGCTCTTCGCGGGTATCCGGCAGGTGAGGCCCGGTAACCGCATCGGTGATATCGGAGGTGCGATCCAGGATTTCATCAAGACCACCGGAAGGAGCTACGGCATCGTTCGTGAGTACACCGGACACGGTCTCGGTCGCGAATTTCACGAGGCGCCCCAGGTCATTCACACCGCGCGCCGAGGATCGGGTGATGTTATGCGGCCGGGTATGACGTTTACTATTGAACCGATGATCAACATGGGCACTGCCCGAACGGCGCTCTCCAAGGTCGATGGATGGACCGTTCGTACCGCTGACGGGGGATTGTCGGCGCAGTGGGAGCACACCGTTCTCGTGACCGAGAATGGGGTTGATATTATGACCAGGAGTCCGAAGGGGCTGTTTTAGCCAATCAATCAACAATGCCACGTGAACGTGCTCGTAAACGTGAACGTAAACGTACCCGAACTGACAGCCCCGAGTTTTCGGGTACGTTCACGTTTACGAGCACGAGCACGTTCACGTCGAAAGGTTTACAGGAAGACTAGACTGTGTAACCTCGCTACCGCTGAGGGTGGTTAATGAACTTCTCTGCCTTCCATGTGTAGCTGGGAGAGACGGATTGTGTCACACCTCCATCGTTGCTCGAGTGAAGAAAGGAGAGACGTTATATCCGTCCTTGATGGAGCTGTTGTAACGATTGCTCGCAGCGCATCAAACCTCGAATACTTCTGCCGCACGGGCAACGGCATTGGAGAGCTCCACTATCCAAAAGTACGAGTGATAAGCGCGCATGAAGTCTCTAGTGGCATAGCTTGAGAAGTTGCAGTTGGTAGCTGGAAGGACAGCGAGGTTGCGCCCAGCCAGAACGTTGCAAAGCGCCTTCCTCGAGGCTCTCTGCTTATGATGGATCGAGGCTTTGAGAGGACGCAATTTTTGAACGCTGTCATCGCTGCAGGAGTAAATGTACTTTTACGATTAAAAACGAACATGTTTCAAAGCAAATTAGCCGTGCGACCAAAAGAACGCTCTTATCCTTGCGTCATCAAATATCCAAGAGATAAGTATCCCGCGACAGGAATGGTGCAAAAGAGTCAAGAGGGAGAAAGGTATCGACATTCTAGCTCCCCTACAGAGAAATCCTTTGCCGGAACTTGGTGACAGATGATAAATTACTCACTAGACCATCCAGTTGAAAGCTTTGTGAGCGTCTGTCACTAACCTTCGAACCGCGCTGTCACTGTAGCGATGGGCTAGAGCGGTCCCTGAACAAGAGATCTCAGCATCGCACTTAAAGTCAAGTCCACGATATGCGCTTGAGGGCGGTTCTGACGGGGTAAGCGTGAAACACGCCTCAGGGACTCTTCGATTGGGGGCTCGACTCGCCACGGTACCAAGCGAGCGGTGTATTTTTGAGTTGGAAGCAGTTTCCTTCAAAACACGTCACTATGAACCGAAAGTCGTTTGTTGTCTTTGCTCTCTTAGCTGCTTCGTTGGCCTCATGTGTCGTCATCTATCACATGCTTTCCATAGAGTGGGAGCGCTGCTCACTTTCAGGACCGAGGACTTACATGCAAGGTGTAACGGTCCCTTTCAGCGCGCCTCATCAACCACTTGGGCTCTATAGGTTCTCCTGCAAACTTAACTCAAAGATGGCCCAGACCGTTCGCTTGGGTATCGTATTTGATGACGGAGTTGAGGACATATCAATCAATGGGGAGGTCGTGGACCTTCGTTCGCAGTTGGCGCCCTACTTGAAACCCATTTTTACCGATTGGAGGGATGGGCTCTTTGTAGAGCTTCCTGTTCGACGGGGCGAGAACCAACTTATGGTACAGGGTGTTAATTTGAAAGGAGCACTTGTCTTTAAGGTTCATCAGAGCATGACGTGGCCGCAATACCTCGCGGCTTTTGTGTTTGGAGTTTTCCCTCTAATTCTCGGCATCATGAAGCCCATGCAGGCAGTGCTGCGGGCGTGTTTATCGTTTCCCTGGAAAAGACGCACACAGATTGCCAAATTTTGCTCGCTGCGCTTCGAAGCTATGCCTCTGTATATAGTGTTTGTGGGGGTTGCACTGCGCCTTGCCCTCTTCTGGGGTGTGCCCTCATCGATGTACCAACATGATTTCGACAGTCATGTGGAAAACATCAAGTTTTATGCCGCCCATCCATGGAGTCTCCCATTTCCTCATGTCGGGTTCGAGTCCCCGCAGCAACCGCTCTATTACGTCGTTAGCGCTGCGGTATACCGTCTCGCCCAGTGTTTATCGGCACCACCCACTGTAGCTCTCGACGTAGTCAGAGCGATGTCCTTGTTATACTCGATGGTATGGCTTGTTCTTGGTCTTCGTCTCGCTCGCCTGTGGCTCTCTACGCCACTAGGGATAAGTTTTTGCATGGTTTTCCTATCGTGTACTCCCTCGTTTGTTTTTCTCGGTGCTCGGATTAATAACGATGCATTAAACGCAACACTGGGTATGTGGGCGCTCTATGAGGTAAGCCTTTTCTTATTACCCCAACGGTCATCAAGTTTTCTACGGGCAATGCTTGCGATTACGTTGGCGATAGGCACCAAGACCTCATCCGTGCTCTTGCCTCTCTTCCTGTTTGCGGCGCTTGCGCGTGATTACTGTGAGCGACCTGAGGGGCGAGAGCGCACGCGTCATATGTTGAGGGCTCTCTGCGTCATTACATCATTTGTAGCAGGGGCGGTTGTTCTGCGTGCATACTTGCCGTTCAGTTCCGAGCTCCGATTTATGAACGGAGGAATCTTCCCAAATCAGGCTATTCCTCGAATCGATGTTGGATATTTTTTTTCCTTTAACTTGACCGACTTGGTGCGGGCGGGGGAGGCCCGACCATTTTCTAATGATGCGGTTAGATTCTCCTTTCCCACGACGATGTTTGGGACGATGCTGATTGGCGAGTATGAGTATAGCCGCTTCTTTAAGGCGGGAAACACGTTTTACCTTGTCACGCAGTTGTCAATATTGCTGGCTCTTCTTTACCCGATAGCGATAGTGCATTTTTTTTGGAGCTGGCGGGAACTGACGGCAGCCGCGCGGCTGATAGTGATACCGGTGGCGGTCAACTTCGGCCTACAACTGTACATGATCTGCCGGTATCCAAGTGTCTGTAATTCAGATTTTCGCTATTTTACTCCCTCCTTTGGTTGTGTAGCTATAATGATTGGATTTGGCCTTGAATGTTTGTGTCGCAGGAATTCCAGGGTACGTTCAGTGGTAGTGATAGGAACAACGCTTCTTGCTATATGTCAGGGGGTATGGATGTTGATGTTAATCCAGCGGACCTGAACTCCGGGCCTGTGACGTTTTTCTCTCTGTAGTTTCTCTTTGTAGTAGGGCTAGAATGTCGCTGCGCGAGCCCCCCTACAGAGAAACAAACCCTTCGATACGATAGTAAGATGGCTTCACAAAAGTCCCCAGCATAGGAGTTCACGTGGGCGAGCGAATCACAATAAAAACGGCGGAAGAGATCGCGTTGATGCGCGAGGCGTGTCAGGTTACCGCGACGATCCTCGATGAGGTAGGGGAGATTA
>JAIXPR010000191.1 GCA_027486155.1 Pseudomonadota bacterium
GCGGCTCGTAACTTTGAGCGAACACCCCCTACGCCGTGATTGTATGAGGTAATAGCGAGGGGCCAGGAGCCGAGCTCCTGGTAGGCGAGACGGAGGTACTCCGCCGCTCCCCGTGTCGCCTTAATCGGATCGCGACGCTCATCGACGTACCGTCCGACAAGCATTCGGTGAGAGCGCGCGGTACGAGGCATAAACTGCCAAATCCCCGCGGCGCCCACGCTGCTGTAGGCGGTATAGTCAAAGGAGCTCTCAATGAACGGAAGACGAGTAAGCTCTTTGGGTAGACCGTACTCTGAGGTAAAGATCTGCTCCATAACTGGGAGATACTTCCACGCTCGTCCTATAGCTTGCGCGTATCTCTCGCGAATACCCGTCTGCGTTCGGATAAGATCCTCATCTAAGAGTCGTCGATAGGAACGAGCCCCTTCTGGCACCATCCGCATCTTCTCAACGAAGCTCTCTTGAAATGGAGTTGATGGTTCCTCGCCGTCAACGAGTCGACGAATCTGTTGCTTCATCGAGACTACGGTGTCTTTCTCCACTCGATCTTTGTGGCGCTCCAATTCGATGTCGCCCATCGTCTCGGCTTCAGCCGAGAAGTCGAGCACACCGAATACCACGTGAGGGAACTCACGGTGATGGATGACCACCTGGTTCCTCCCATATTTGGCGAAAACATCCTTCCAGAAATCCACCCGTCCTCTGAGCTTCGGGGGAACTTGGAAAGGACCCGAAACGGTACTCTCACGCACCCCACTCTGGAGGCCAAGGTTCGAGCCAAAGCCTGGGGTAGCATCCGCTGAGTGAGCGGTGCCAACCATAAGGGTTGATAGGAATAAGGCAAAGGCGGAAACTCTCTTCATCGGTGCCCGAATAAAGGGTTAGAGACGGAGCGCCGCTCCATCACAGCGCGCCTATCTTTATAATTGACACGGACATTTGCTACGCACAACCACCAGTTGCGACTGGATGCGCAAAATGTCCGCGTTTTTTCGGAATGGGCCACCCCCTCCTTGTGAAGGGCTTCCGTGGCTTACTTGGAGGTACAACGAGCGGCGTCGAGATCCGAATCGCTCATCGAGGTGGTCTCCTGAGCGTTGAGAGCGACGAACTCCTTGAGATTCTCAGGCACACCGGAATCCTCAAAGATCGCCTCGACTGGGCACTCAGTCTCACACGCGCCACAATGGATACACTCATCCGGATTAATCATGAGCATACCGGTATCGTCGCCCTTAGCGTCCCGACCGAACTTATCGTTAAACTCTTTCTTCTTGATGTTGTAGAAGCAGTCGACCGGGCAAACCTCGACGCACGAACGATCCTTGGTTCCCAGACAATTTACAGTAACTACGTAAGCCATGATTGCTAACCCGCGGTCAAAAATCTTTTACGGGCTGGATGTTACACAATTAAAGCGTGAGAAAAAAGACCGTATAGGGCGTTGGTGAGTGATAAAAAATGGGCGGTCCTGGTTTAGCAGGACCACCCATGCAGAAAGGAAGTAGTCTTATCACTACCTATAGTTTCGTCGCATTTCGGGAAAGTGTTAGGAATCGAGGCTCTTTTGACCACCTTTTTATCAATCACGCCTAAGTTGCTAATATTAGCGAGATTTACAGAGGAGGCACGATTTGGCGCTCTCGAGCTTGCCACGTAGGCAACCTCCATCACTTATTGATATTTCCTCGGTATCAGGATACAACCGCCTCTCCAGATCCCTTCTGGCCCGATCGCCAAGTTGGCTAAGGCAACGGTTTGCAAAACCGTCATTCGCCGGTTCGAATCCGGCTCGGGCCTTGTCGTTTTCTTCCTATCAAAACTTAGCGAAGCTAAGATTTCGATGACGGGTTAGGGTTATCCCTAACGACCCTTGGTTCGCTCCTATCAAAACTTAGCGAAGCTTTCTTCCTATCAAAGCTTAGCGAAGCTAAGATTTCGATGACGGGTTAGGGTTATCCCTAACGACTCTTGGGGCACTCCTATCCAACTAGCAACCGCTTCCCAATTACCAACCCGCACAGCTACGCATGCAACACGTGGGGGTAGGCTTTGCGCGTCTACTCAGCCTGAGCAGTACAGTGGGGCGCACCAAGATTCAAAGACCGCGAGAACGAACAAACAAAACTCAGCCCCCTCCACGAGATTCGTGAATCTTCACGAACCTCCGCGACGAAAAGCCCCCCACTCGGTATGTCAACCAGCCGCCCTCAATCCCTACGGGCGTATGCGCCTACAACATGGTCGTTACCCTCTGATCCGAGCCGAGAGATCGTGTCCCCTTTCGAGCTTTCTCGCGACCACTCCTCCTTGTGGAGGCGGGCTATCTCCGCCCTAAATGGGTATTGCCCCCTCCTCCACTCTGCATAAAACTTCCTCCAAACGCGTACCTGTGCCTCGCGGCACGCTGTGCGCCCTCGCGGCGCGACTCTCTAACGATGAAAAATAGATTTTTCCTGCACTCTTGGACCGCGCTATTCATTCTGACCTGCGGTGCATTCGCGCTCGCCTACAGAGACGACCTTCAAAAAGCCCATTCACTACGCTTCGCGACTCCGCTTATTGACCTTCTCAATAGCGCGGGACGAACTCTTGTCGAAAACGGTCCGAGCGCTTGGTATCCATTACTGGGTCTTCTATGCGCCTCAGTTATAACAGTGGGAGTTTTCACGCGCGACTCATCTCGTCGTCTCTTTTTTACCGGCGTGTTGTTTGCTCTTCTGACTCAATTCTTTCTGATTGATCGATCGTGGCAAACTGCCCTAACCGCGTGGCTTTCACCTTTCCTTCCTCCTACCTTGCCCCTTGTACTCACCGTGGGAGTGCTAGGGTACGCGATAAGCGGCATTTTTGTGCTGCGCGCATGTACGAGGAGCGCCGCGCTATCCTTACCGGAGCAGCAAAAGGACTCTCCAGCACACTTCTCAAAAAAAGACCTCATCACGATGACTGGGATCTTTTGTATAGCGCTTCTCTTCCGGGTTTACGCTGTAAACCACATCGTGTTTGGGTTTGAAGGAGAGCTTGCCTCCTACCTGGCGGGAGCGTCATCGCTTACGGGGATGTTCTACGCCAATGAAGGGGTTCATGGACCGTGGGCGCCTTTAGGTATCCTGTATTACCTACCGATCTACCTAACCACAAAAATTTTCGGCACCACCATTCTCGCGGTACGACTCTCCTCCGCTTTGGTGGGAGTCATTACGATACCTTTGTTATACGTATTAATCAGTCGCATCGCCGGGAAAAGAGCCGGCATACTCGCGGCCTTCCTATTCACCATGA
>JAIXPR010000028.1 GCA_027486155.1 Pseudomonadota bacterium
ATGGATCGTAAACCCCGTAATAGCCGATCAGATGAAACTCTAACGGGAGATTGCGGGTGTGGGCGTCCTCTACGAGCGCTCTCAGGATCTTCGCGCCTTTTAGCTCAAAGAGCGCGCCGATCAACGCAACCCGAACCTTACCATCCACTGAAGGAGCGGATAGGTGAGGTTTTATCTCTAGTGTTTCAGGATGTGGACGTACTGTGAAGGTAACACCACTAAAGTATCGACTCATCCGGGTCGCTACGTCAGTGTCTGGCACGAAAATTTTTCGAGCTGCCGCGAAAAGGTCAGCATACCTTGATCGCCACTCGGCAACGTCTACATCGCCCGGAGGTGCGCCGTTATGTTTGACGCATGAGTTGCACGAGCGAACGTCCGGTTCTCCGCAGTACTTGCCGGTACTACCGATCAAATGGATTCGTGGACAAAAGGGGAAGTAATCGTGCACCGTTATGTCGAAAGAAATGCCAAGGCGTTCGCCGAGTCTTGGAAGGAGGGGATAGTATCGTGCGTCGTACCCAACCAGGTGTTGTATGTGAATGTGGGCGATGCCGAGTTGGGCGAGAGCCTCATATATCGCGACTTCCTCAGAAACGTCGAACTGCAGATTCGGAGTGTCGAGACCGGGGGATTTCCCGAAATCGCCAATCTGACACCGGGCCGGATTGGATTCGCATGGCTTAAGTGTGAATACCTTGACCCCTTCCTCGGCAAGCCATTTCGACATGTCGCGGGCGTGTTTCTCCGTGCCGCCGCCCCAGGTGTGAAAAACATAGAGGAATGCCGAGGGCTGGTCTGATGCTCTTTGCAATCGGGCGAGGTCCAAGGGGCGACGTAGAGCGGTCGCTGGGTCCCGCGATAGGTAGCTTTGTATGGTTGCGTTGTAGCCAGGGTGTCGCTCTTCCATTATCCGCATGGCGCGTTGGATGGCTTGGAGTTTTCGTTCCGAGAAGCTGACGCCCCCCGCATGACGGACATACACATCCCCGGCGAGGAGGTGTGTGTATCCTCGCTCTGATGCTCTCACACAAAAGTCATTCTCTTCCCCGTACCCCTTGCCAAACGCTTCCGCGTCAAAGAAGCCCACTTCGTTCAGAGCCTCTCGGGTAATGTACATACAAAAGCCAACGCCGGTTGGTATCTCAACGTGCCTTCCACGGTTTACGCTAGCCGCGAGGTTATCAAGCTCCTCATCGTTCAATTCCAGCTTCCAACTATTGTCCCGGCATACGTGCGGGTAGGAGCAGATCTCGCCGTTGCTGGTGAGTGGAGTAACCGTCGCGACTTGTCCACGCAGCGTGTGCGCGCGCATCCGGTCAAGATAGTCACCCTGTACGAAGGCATCGGCGTTAAGGATCAGGACGTCCCGCGCGGGATGCAGCCCAAATCCGCGATTGACTGTTTGGACAAAGCCGAGGTTGGTCTCGTTCTTGAGAAGGGTGAATAGTCCCTCGCGAGCGAGGCATTCAAGTTGCGAGTTGAGCGCGGGGTTCGGGCCGCAATCGCTAATAACGATTACCTCATGGGTGGTAACATTGGCGGCCTGTACGGCGTTGTAAATGGCTCTCAGCGTTTCGTCGTACCCATCATATACTGGAATGATAACATCGACGACGGGATCGTCCCCGCCTTGAAAATCTCGCGCTCTGATCGAGAGCTGTGTCCATTCGCTCTGGCTTGGAGCTCTGAAGCTCGGAAACTTCCCGAATCTGCTCCACATCTGTTCATCATTCGAGGGTGCTCCTGGTGATCGGCTGATCCAGAGCTGATAGGCTGGATGGTCCGAGAAAAATCGCCCGAACTTGGTGAAGGCGATGTCCCGAAGCCGGCGCTTGAAGTTTATGGATATCGGTATCGCGCGGTAGGCCCGTTCTATGCTGCGCAGAATTGAGTGTCGATACATGGCCGGAGGATAAAAGATCGGGCTTTTGAAGTAAAGCTATGATATTTCAGACGAAAAATTCCCTCATAGTGGCCCGTCGTCCTGGCATGCAGCGCTGTTTGGCAGTTTCTTCCATGGAGAGAATGCCTCCACTGGGTGCTTATGCCTTGGGTGTTTGGGGGATGGTGTCGCGCTATGCGCATGTTGGCCGAACTGTTGTCTCAACCTGTTAAACATGCGGATATCTGATGACAGCGGGTGCGAAAACAATCCCAACGGAGGGGAGGGAGGCGGTTCTCCACCTTGTCGATAGAGCTTACCATTCGATGCCTACCGTGGCTGGAGTTGCACTACCTCTCCGAATGCAGCCATGTCCGATTTGGTTGGGACAGGCTCTCTCGCCCATGCACTCGTCTACGATACCCACATCCTTGTCCCTTGCACACGTCGCGGGCCCGGCCGTTGTGGTACAGAAAGCGTTTGGCCGACATTGTAGTTTAGGCGGGGCTTTTTTCCTGGTAAATCCTATTACTGAATCTCGGCTGATGTGATAAGGGTCTAACGTGCAAACGTTTTCTACCTCCCCACGAGATCTTTTTGGCAGCGTGCTCCGAAGCTGGAGTCTTTTGCGCACACTCGTCCAGCGTGAGCTTGTAAGTCGGTACAAAGGGTCGTTGCTAGGGATTGTATGGTTTTTTTTTAATGCTACGGCGACCCCCGAGATCTACACCG
>JAIXPR010000007.1 GCA_027486155.1 Pseudomonadota bacterium
CGATCGGTTGCGTGAGGCGAAGGTCATTTGCGATGCGTAAGATTCCGGCGACCGAGGACGGTCGCCCTCCCGTGTGGCGATGAATGGGAGGGCGGTCGTTCCCCCGTCGCTTCGCTATGGGGGACAAGCCCGACCGCCGAGTGGTTGCGTGAGGCGAAGGTCATTTGCGATGCGTAAGATTCCGGCGACCGAGGACGGTCGCCCTCCCGTGTGGCGGTGAATGGGAGGGCGGTCGTCCCCGACCGCCGAGTGGTTACGTGCGGCGAAGGTCAGGTGCGAAGCGCAAGATTCCGGCGACCCTACATCCTCTCCACAGTCTCAATACCCAACATCGAGAGCCCGTGCTGAATCACGAGACCGGTCGCGCACACCAATGCGACGCGTGCGCGTTGAAGTTCCGGAGTCTCGGCGCGTAGTACCGAGCAGTTCTGATACATTCGGCTAAAGCGCTTCGCCAAATCGTACACATACGCGCACACCATGTGCGGGCTGTATCGCTCACACGCCGACTCAAGCACCGTGTGGTACTCGTTGATCAATCGCAGAACATCGATCTCAGTCTCATCGCTCAGCAGATCCCACTGCACGTTGTCGAGATCAAGCTTCTCGATACCGAGCTCACGCAATATCGATCGTGTCCGCGCGTAGGCGTACATCATGTACGGCCCCGTGTTGCCGGTCTTCGAGGTCCACGCCTCCATGTCGAAGACAACGAGTGAGTTGTTGTCCACGTTGAGCATCCCGTACCGCATCGTCGCGAGCGCGATACGACGAGCCGCCTCATGACGCTCCGCGTCGGGCCACTCGCCGATGTACTTGTCGAGGAACTCGGAGTTGATCTTACTGAGGAGCCGCTCCTTGAGCGCCGACATCAGGATCACCGTTCCCTTGCGGCTACTCATCTTACCTTCAGGGGTCACAACCTGCGCATAGGAGCAGTGGAAGCACTTCTTCACCTGCTCGTACCCCATCAGCTCAAGGCACCTAAACACCTGCTGAAAGTGAAGAGTCTGCGCCGCGTCTACGACGTACACTGAGCGGTCAACCTTAAACTCCTCAAACTTTCGCTGCGCGAGCGCGAGGTCTCTCGTCGCGTACAACGCCGTACCATCTCGCTTAATTAAGACGCAGAATCCGAGACCATCCTTCGAGAGATCGGCACCAACGGCTCCTTGCGACTCAACGAACACACCCTTATTCTGGAACTCCCGAACGAGCTCCTTGCTCGTCTCACCGTACTCAGACTCGTAGAAGAAGTGATCAAAGGAGCAGTTCAACCACGCGAAGGTCTCCTTCAACTCATCGATCGACCATTGCCTGGTCTTCACCCAGAAATCCTTCATCTCAGGGTCCTGAGACTCAAGCTTCTGGAGCACCGCCGAGACCTCTCCGTTCCACTTCTGTAACGTTGGAAGGATACGCTGACCCTCTGGAAGGGTGCCTGGAATCTTGTAGATCTCAATCAAGTCGATACCGATGCCATCCTTGTTGAGCTGCAACAACTCAGCCGGAACCTCAACGTTGAATACGGTCTTACCCTCCCCTACTCCGAGTTCATCCTCGGCGAGCATGAGTCCAACGCTCTGCACACCTTTTCGGTCAGCGGCGGTTATCTGTCGAGAACCGAGCGTCACACCCGGAGCGGCGTACGCAACGATCCACCCCGGTTGCACACCACCGGCGGTCTTTTTCTGAGAAACAACGTGAATGGCGCCATCCGCGGTCGTAAGCGTTACCACGAACCACTCACTCTCCGTTGGATGGGTCTCAACCTTCTCAACGCGAGCGGTCTTAACACCCTTAATCTCACATCGAGAGTACGTCCCGATATCGAGCTGTGAGGTCGCTTTAACGTACGCCTCTCCCAAGAACTCCAAGCGATTGGTCTCGGGCATCTTGTTCTCGGGGTGATTGAGGATGTACCAGATGCACTTTGCTACGTGCGTTCCCTCGTCGCCGAGGTAATTCACCGGGAGGGTGTTAAAGCCGTTCCACGTGAATAATCGCACGATTGAGTCACCGAGCGAGGCGTTGCGGATATGGCCGACGTGAAACGACTTGTGCGTGTTGACGTTACCGTACTCCACCATGACTCGATCCTGCTTGGCGGGGCGGGTCTTCAGGAACTCACCGTTCACGATTGCGGGAACGAGCGCCGCGGCGAGCGACGCTTTGTTTAGGATGAAGTTAATGTATGGGCCGATGGCGACGGCCTTCTGGATCTCCTTCTCACCATCCAGGAGCTCGTTCAACTTCGCTACGAGGTCAGCGGCGATAGCGGGCGGTGCTTTTTTCAAGGCGCGGGCTAATTGGAAGCACGGGAACGCGATATCTCCGTGGCTTGAATCCTTCGGGGTCTCCAAAAGATTTTCGATGTCGGTCGCCGAAAGCGAAACACCCTCCATGCCACTAACAACCTGGGCGAGAACACGAGCTACCGTCGACTGACCGATCATACTATCTCCAAACTACTTTCCGGCTTTTCGCTCCTGAAGGAGCAGATTGTGCAGGTATTGTCCGTACGAACTCTTCTTTTGCCCCTCGATGATCTTCTCGAGCTGCGCTGTGGTGATGAACCCCATCGAGTAGGCGATCTCCTCAATACAGGCCACCATCAAGCCTTGTCGCTCTTGGAGCGTTTGTATGAAGTTGCACGCCTGCAGCAGGGACTCGTGCGTTCCGGTATCAAGCCACGCCATGCCACGTCCCAGAATCTCTACGTTGAGCTTCTTATTCGCGAGGTAGGTCGCATTCACATCGGTAATCTCAAGCTCTCCACGAGGAGAGGGCTTGAGGTTTGTCGCGATATCCAGGACATCATTGTCGTAAAAGTAGAGTCCGGTTACCGCGTACGGGGATTTCGGGTTCGTTGGCTTCTCAACGAGGCTCACAGCTTGCCCCTCGGCGTCAAACTCGACAACGCCGTACCGTTCCGGGTCTCGAACTCGGTACCCGAAGACCGTAGCTCCATCCGTCCGAGCGGCCGCCTTACGAAGGGCGTCAGGAAAACCGCCGCCAAAGAAGATATTGTCTCCAAGAGCGAGCGCTACAGAATCTTTTCCGACGAACTCACGACCGATGATGAACGCTTGCGCGAGACCATCCGGGCTTGGCTGTTCAGCGTACTGGAATGAGACCCCCCATTGAGAACCATCACCGAGCAGACGCTGGAAACCGGGTAGATCGTATGGAGTAGAGATAATGAGGATCTCGCGAATGCCCGCGAGAAGGAGGGTCGACAACGGGTAGTACACCATCGGCTTGTCGTAAATCGGCAGGAGCTGCTTGCTCACGGCAAGCGTTACGGGATGGAGGCGAGTTCCGGACCCACCCGCTAAGATAATACCCTTCATGCGTCGACCTCTTGGGAAAAAGAACGGCCCCTGCCCCGAACCCTATGGCGTCGTGACCGAGCCTCCCTACCCTAGCAGGATCGACAGGCTTTTTCACCATATCGGACCGTTCAAAGCTGCGTCCTATAGAGCCGTTAGTTCACGCTGTAGATCCTTTGCGTACTTTGCGTCATTTGTGGTCAAAATTGATGTTCCCATGCCGCGTCCCAGTTTCGAAAAAAGCAGGCATTTCCACCTGCTACCCCCTCGAAATCCTTTCTCACCGCCCGAGTTTGTGGTGAGATCGCGGGATGAGATCGTTTCGCGCCGTCGCAGCCCCCCTTATCCTCACCCTTACCCTTGGCATCACGAACCAAAGCTACGCTCTCGATCTCAAGGCGCTCCTCAAGAATGGAGGTACCCGGGTGGAGCGGGAGGACGGAACCCCACTCATTCAGTACCGAGACACCGAGCCGTTTGTACCTGCCTCGATTCTCAAAGTAGCGACAACCTTCTGCGCGCTTGAAGCCCTGGGAAGGGACTTCCGATTCACCACCACTTTCTACCGAGGCCCCGGAAACACCCTCTACGTTCAGGGCTCCGGAGACCCATCACTTGTGTCTGAGGAGCTGAACTCGATCGCGCAGAAGCTCGCGGTCCTCATGCCCCGCATCAACACGATCGTGATCGATCCCTCCCTCTTTAGCCCGGAGATCGATATCGATGGGAGCTCCGCGAGCCTCAATCCGTACGACTCAAAAGTAGCGGCGTTCGTCGGCAACTTCAGTAGCGCCGCGCTTACGCGACGTAAAGATGGCACGGTGGTGAGCGCTGAGCCGCAGACTCCGCTGACGCCACTCTCTCGCCAGGCAGGCTTGAAGCTTGGACGTGGCGCCTCCGAGCGAATTAACCTCGGACACACCTGGCAGGTGGGGACACAGTATGGCGGACAGCTCTTGGCTGAGTTCCTTAAACGGGCTGGAGCATCAGGGACGTTACAGGTATCGATCGGCAAGGTCCCCGCTGACGCCACAAAGATCTATGACCATCGCTCCTCAAAAGACCTCAGCGAGATCTCTCAAGGGCTACTCAAATACTCAACCAACTTCACCGCGAATCAGCTGTTCCTCACGCTCGGCATCAAAAAGTACGGAGCTCCAGCAACCGTTGAGAAAGGACAACGAGCCATGGCCGCGTGTCTTGAGAAAAAAGTTGGATGGAGCGATTTTCACGTCGAGGAGGGCTCAGGGCTCTCACGAAGAAACCGCGTAACTCCCACGCAGATGACACAACTGCTCAAAAGTTTTGAACCGTACAAAGATCTCCTCAACGTCGAGGACGACTTCACGGCGAAGACCGGGAGCCTGCGGGGCGTGAACACCTTAGCCGGCTACTTTTACCTCTCACCCTCCGAGCCCGTGCGATTCGCGATCCTTGTGAACAGTAACGTGGAGCACTCCCACAAGTACAAGGTCGCCCGTGCGTTACGCGACTACCTGCTTGAGAATCAAGCTCGCCCGTAAGCAGAAGAAGCAAAACCCCGCTATCGCGTGCTTTTGCAATGTGGAGCCATCATTCTACTCCTGTGATGGTTTAGCGGGTCTCATCAATGAGAGGGTAATAGAACCGATAATGAGCCCAAGAACGACGAGTAGCGAGACCTCCGTCGGGACATGGTAGTCGAGGATAACATCGAAGAGCGCCATCTTAAGACCAATGAACACCAACACGAACGAAAGGCCGACACCGAGATAGTGAAAGCGGCCGATGAAGGCCAGGAGGAGGAAGTAGAGGGCCCGAAGGTCGATCACCGCGAAG
>JAIXPR010000169.1 GCA_027486155.1 Pseudomonadota bacterium
GCCAGTGCTCCACGAGAGCATGCCGATACCCAGACAAAGCGACAGGGGATGGATGTGAAGGTGCTCTCAGAGGCTCGAACTGACGATGGAACATTTCGGGTTCTCTCTGTTCGGCACGGAGAGCAGGGATGGCTAGAGATAACGAAAACATCGCCGGATGGTACCAAGGCAACGACGCTCTTTCAGGATACCGTGATATTTACCAACGAACGGAATGATGGCGGTGCCTCTGTGCCTCTTGAGGTCAAGCGAAAGCTAGCCGCCGGGTACGCCAAACATGTAGTATCGGGCGAGGGGGGAGTCGAGGCTTTCTCCCAGTCGCTGACAAAGTATGAGGCTTATGGCGTACCTCTTCCATCGGGTCTCTACAGGGAAGCTCTTGAGAATGTGGGTGTTCGATTCCCGTGAGTGAGAATGTGTTCGCTGAACGTAGAGAACTCTTCAATAGGTCCCCCTGATCATGTATCGTCCTCTCGATCGATAGAGGAGCTTTTCTATGGTAACACCAGCGACGCGCGTAACCCCCAATGAAGACGTAGCTTTGGCATCACCGGGTTGGCGTTTGCGGTCCGCTGTTGTCGCGGATCTCCATACGCTCACCGATGTTCGGGATTGGAAGCCCACCTTTGATCACGATCGTGACCTCCTCACCGCTACCGCTCGAGGAGCTCAGGGCGCGTACACATTGGCGCTCTTTCAAGGGGAATCCTCGCTGATCTTGGCGCGGGATGCGGCTGATGTAGACCTCTCGACGATCCTCACCAAAGAGGATGTGGGGATGAAGATCCAAGAGGTCGCAACCTCCCTTCGCTCGGCGTTTCTTGAGCAAAAGCGAGTGCTTGAGCAGCTTCCCCAGATGGCGCAACGACCTGTTAGGTTTACAGGCGCTCCGGAGTGTTGGAGAGCATCATCAGGAGCGGGACAAGCATATCTGTATTACCAGGATGGCCCGACGTCTATTCAGGTTTCGTGTTTACCGGGATGTGAAAATCCCCCTGGGTATACGGTGAAGATCCAATCGGCACCCGACGTGCCCTGGGTTGACATGACCGAGCGGGTTCGCGGCTCTGCCGTGATGGATCGCACTGTTCGGCAGCTCCTGAACGCTCCTATTTTATAAGGTGATAATCTTATAAGGTGATAATTTCATGAGTTGGGCACCTCTCTGCCACAATTAGGGTTGGTTCATCCCGTGAACTGATGTAGCTGAGACTTCTTTATCGACGCACCGCATTACGGAGCCGAGGGGCATGTACTTGAGAGCCTCCGCGGAGGGGGGAACTTCGAGTTTCTCGAGGCTGTCGCGGGTCATCTCCATGACGGGATATCCGTAGCGTGGTTCTCTTTCCTAGCTAACGATCAGTTCCACAGGTATCCTGTATTCACAGGACCGTGCGCCTTGGGAACGGTATGCCTCTCCGGGTGCCCAGGCAAATGATGCCAATCTAAAGCGCAGGTTCGATCCGATAGAGACATCTAGGCGCTCCTCAAGGGTGCTCAAGGTAGGGTCGAGGCCTCGTAGTATCAGGGTATGACACGACGTCGCGGAAAGAGCGCTACGTCACATCGTCATGCATCCCCCCATCCTTGGTACATCGAGGAGAGGGGGACGCCACCGATCGAGGCCGCTCTCATTCGCAACGCATCGAATGCTGCGGTAGTTTCGCCAACTCGGACAGGAATGCCTGTTGAAGTTTGGAATGGCTTTGAGTGAGACGCATGATCGCGCGTTTCGATTGTGGTCTCTTGACCTTTCCATAGACATAGAGCAACGAGTTCTTGACGGTAAGGTCTAAGGTTCGAGCTGAGGCCGCAATTGAGGCTTGAGTCGCTTCCAAGTGCACCTCTGAACACAGGGTGGCTGGGGTGCATGTATGGATCACTCGATCGTGTTTCCAAATGTTGGTCCAACCGAGGGCATACAGATTCTGCGCCTTGGCGCGAATATCGGCCCTATATCTCCTATTCCGGGGTGAATTAATCTCTTGAAGAAGAATTCGTGTGGCGTGGTTCACGGCGCTTAGACGCCGGAAGAGGGTGTGGTCGAGAGCCGCAAGGTTATTGGAGAGGTTTTGTGTCTGGCATTGCGGAGTCTCCGTGATCGTTCTATCTCCAGGGGTCGCCGTTGGTGCTGGGGTTGGCGTAGGGGTGTTTTCGATGAGGGCGCAGGATGTGATTCCTATCCTGATATCCGCTGTTTGTTGTGATGACGCGGAGTCGTATGTAAAGCTGCCACTAGCTCCGAGGGAGGTATTCATTCCGTGTGCCCCATCGCCGATCTGCAGAGCGTGTGTGGTGTCCCCGATAGAAATTGTGTCACCACTACGTGAATTCTTTCCGATCAGCCATCCCTTGATAGTTTTGTAGTAATACCACGATGCGGTGTCGATAGTTCCCCCCTGGTCCGTGTACGCAGCGGGTTTGAGCTCAAGGACGGGGCTCTGTATCGGTGGTGTGGTGACCCTACCGGTCAAGCTCATGATCATTTCATACGCTGAGGTGGGATCGCTTTTACGATAGACCGTTCCCGATAATCGAGCGCTACCGTTTCCGTATTCCTCAAATGACGCTCCCTCTTGGAGGACGAAGTCGTCGCCGAGGTGAGGCAACGAGAGCGCAGATAAACCCAGAGCGGTGCTCACGGTAGGATCGGGAGACGCGGTCACCGCGCAGTGCGAATACTTCAAGCAACCCGGACCCGATACGGAGCGAAGATCGAAACCCTGCGCTGGATTGGAGGTGAACGCCGGATCGGATGGATCGGTTACATCCGTTATTCGGAGGTAGGCGATCCACGGGAGTGTCCCGAGGTCGATGGCCGCGCTCTCGCACAACGTTCCGAGCCGAATAAAGTGTTCGCCGTCGATCGAACCTGAGATCTGTGCCCGGACGGGATTCGATGAGCAGGTAGCCGCGCTTTGTGGGCGTTCGATGGTTAAGGCACCGCTGGCGGGATAGTTGGCTATCGGCACCGTGAACTTCAGGGTAACTGAGCCCCCTAGGCCGAGGATCAGAGATTCTTCGCTGGCGGCTGTCCGCAAAAGGATCTTCGGATCAAATGAACCAGTGCTCGTTGCGGCCGCGGCTGGGAGCGAGCCTTGTTGAAAGCTAACAATCTCTGAGGGGTGCTCAAGGTTACAACTGTCGAGCCCCCACGCCGACGTCGCGGAAGCGAGCGCTACTACCACCAGAGATGAGAGGAGAACGGTTATCTGTTGATTCGTCTTCATTTGTGATTCCAGTTTGCTCAGACACAAGGACACGAATAGTCGGCTGAGCATAGTGTGGCTCACCGATATCGGTGCGACGGAGCGTATTTCAATCCGTTATCCAGAAGGTATGAGACGCGTCAGAATGCGCATCGCGGAACAAAGAGGAAGTATTCAGATATGTGAAAGCGATGAGAGCTCACAATGAACTCTGGGGCCCCGGGTGGGTGCTACTATTACGGCAAAAGCTCATGTATCGCCGCATACCACCCCTCATTCTGATGGTGATTTGGATCTTAATCCGCTCGCCCCACGCTGTTTCCCTCCCGTGTTGGCGGTGCGAGTTTCAGCGATCTTCGCGGATTACAGTGGTTGGACTAGCCGTTAATGACGGCGTCCCTCAACACATGCTCGTACAAAGCTGGCTCAACCAAGAAGGAGTCATGCCCTTTGCGCGAGCCCACGATAAATAGTTCAGAATCGATACCTCCTTCACGGAGCGTCTGATGCAGATCCTCTTGCTGCGAAGTAGGGAAACAACAGTCAGGGTCGATCCCGATAACCGTAAAGCGACTCTCCCGACATCGAGCGAAAAGATCGGGGAAGCTTGGAGCGTTGTACATGTCTAGAAATTTCGCTCCTTGCCATAAACCGAGCATGACGAGGTATGAGTTAGCGTCGAAACGATTTACGAACTTAGCCGCGTTGTTTCGAAGGTAGGACTCGACCGGATAAAACATCCGATACGAAGGATGACTAACTGGGTTAGTCATCTGGGAACCGGAGCGCTCGATGAGGGTCGACTGATCGACGAAGGTCATTTGCGCTATCTGACGAGCCAATACGAGGCCGTTCGAAGGTCCGCTACCTCCGTAGTAATCGCCGTTGCGGAAATGAGGGTCCAGTACGATAGCCTGTTGCTGATGAAAGTTCATCGCAATCTGCTGCGAGTTCGCTACATGAGAGGTGGCGATCGGAATGATCGACTTCGCTCGACCCGGATACTCAAGTGCAAAAGTTAGGGCCATAATCCCTCCGAGTGAGGGACCAACGACTGCGCGCAGAGAATCTATTCCGAGTTCATCGAGAAGGAGCGCCTGCGATCGCACGACGTCCCGTGCGTTAATCCAGGGGAATTCCGAGCCGTATCGACGCTCTGGTTTTTCGCCATCGCGACCGTCGCGCGGGGCGAATGAAGACGGGCCGGTCGTGCCATAACATCCGCCAAGCATGTTCGCACACACAACGAAGAGTCTGTCAGTGTCGAGTGCTTTACCTGGGCCGATGAAATCATCCCACCATCCGATCTGTAACGACTCACTCCAGTCGACGGTGAGGCCGGGTACGTGTCGATTTATTCCCGCAGCGTGCTGTGAGCCACTAAAAGCGTGAAAGAGCAGGACGGCGTTGTCGCGCGCTTCGTTTAAGGTGCCGTAGGTCTCGTAGGCAATTGTGAGATCCTTAATCTCCTTCCCCTCGGTCAAGGCGAAGGAACGACCGGTTTTTAAAAACTGAGTCTCAACCTCTCGTATGGGTCGAGGTGGTAGTGCTATTGGACCGGTTCCACTACTCAGGGGGTGAGAATGCGTTACTGTCATGAATCCTCCATATCCTGTTCCGCATATGGCCGGCCTAGAGCGCGAGAGGGGCGAATAGTAAACCGTCAGGGAGCAAAGCTCTGACTAATCGGTAACTCTTTCTAAATTAAGAACACTTCGCCCGTAGATTTTTCCAGCGTGGCGGCTGCCGCCTCCGCAAGACACATCGCTCTCTAGGCTGGCTGTAGCACCTCTCAGGACACGGGAGTGACCTGTAGGTTGCCGGGCGTTCATAGGGCCAGTTCCCTCCCGCCGCTCACGATGCAGACGTAACCCCATAAGGGTTACCGTGACCCATAGTGTATAGCGTGACGCACACTAATCAAGGGGTTGAGGCGTTTTCTGACTCGAAAATTTGTGTGGCCGTATCCCCTTATAGGGACCTGATATCCAGGCGGCTTCGTACAATTAGTGCCATACATCATTACCAAATTTCAGGTTCGCCACCTGTATACTCCTACCGGTTTGCGGAAGCCCTACGCCTTTGGGGCGGTCCAATCAGGGGCGATCCTGACTTCTTGACGATTACCCTGGAAGGGTCGCGACATCCGGCAGCCGTGGATACCCCTCAACAGTTGAGAGTAGCTCCTCGGGTGAAAACTTTTGATACTGAAATTCACTCCATTCCCCGGCGATCCCTGCGTGTGGGCACGAACTCCGAACCCAGCGAAGTTGTCCTCGGCGTTCGTTATTTCCCGGATTGATCGAGCTAAATTCCACGACCTGACAATTTTTAATGTCGCCCGCTGGGGTCCTGAAAAAATCTCTTTGGGCTTCGGTCGAGAAGTGTCCAACCTCTGACCAGAGCGCCTCGATGTATTCGCCATGTGAGAAGACGAGCACTCGCTGCCCTCGATTCTCGCGGGTGATTCGCTCGAGGAGTACGCGGGTTCTCGTGCGAGTTTGTAGTAACGTTTCACCATCGGGCATCGGCGCGTGGAGTGGATCTCGGTGACGTAGTTCCATGACTTCTTGACGCCTGTCGCCATCGACGAGGGCGAAGCGGCCCCAATTCCGCTCACCGAGTTGGGGATCGATGCGAATGAGGACATCCTTCCATCCGGCTTCTCGGCAGACGAGACCGGCGGTCTCTCTCGCGCGCACGTGATCGGAGACATAGATCACATCGAAGCCATCGGCATGGGCCTCTCGCAGCCATCTGCCGGTTGCCAAGGCCTGTTCACGACCTCGAGTCGAGAGACGAAATTCCCGGTCAGGGATAGAGAGCACGGATTGAGGATATTCAGAGATCTCTCCCCGTTTGAGCGCTCGATTGATCACGTTGATGTCGCTTTCGCCATGTCGAATCATCACGAGGGTGTCGGGCATCGCGAGCGTGGGGAGACGAGGGGACTGGTTGTGAGGGGTAGCAGGGGAGGTTGAGGTGGCGTGCATAGCTCTTCGATCAATACAGCGTATGGGCCGGATCTTACAGGGCTCCACTGGAGAATCAAAATGAAAAAGAGGAGGCACACAATACCTTCTAGCCTGCTTGAGCGAAAACGACCGGTGCCCTCGCCTCCGGCGTTTTCGTGTAGACAAGCATTGAGGCGCAGCGATAGCCTTTAAGGAAGCGAGGCAAAACCTCTCCCTGCTGCGAAAGCGGATCTTGGATTGCTCTTCGATTTTCAGCACGTGGAAAAATCCTCCATGTATCTCAGTGGATACACGCCCGGTTTTTCCCCGCACTGAAAATCGAATATCAATCCGACCTCCACTTTCTCGCTACGGGCAGTTTTTGCCTCGCTTCCTTAAGGGCCACTTTTTGCGAGGCTTAGTATGTTCCGATTACTCTCTTCTCTTGCCGGGCTCCCCGCGTTTTTTCTGCTCTCTCTTTCGACCGCGAACGCCGCTCCTGAAACGTGTAGCGAAGGGCTCTCGGGTGTGTACGCGACCTTTTCCCAAGCTACGGCTACATCTGGGACGGGCTCGTTCTCGCTTCCATCGGACCGGGTCGCTGTCCTGCCGGACTTCACTTGGGAAGGCTCGGGAACCATCCAGTATATCAACGTCGGTACTGATGAACCGTTCGGCGGAGGTAACTCCATGGTTAGCGTGTATGGGAGCGCGAAGAACGCGAGCAACCTCAATATCCGTACGAAGACCAACAGTGTGGCACCGGGGAATCCGATTACCAAAAAGATCACCGTCACGCTCCGTTTTGATCAGTCAACGCCACCGTCAGGATGGGGATTCTCCCTCGTTGATATGGATGTCGACCAGGTCCGGTTTCGAGCCAAGGACGCAAGCGGTGTCAGCTTGCCTCGCGCGACTATGGCGACGTGGTTCATTCAAACGTTCGACGCCAGTCCCGTGGTGAACGGGTTGAACATCCCGTCATGGGATCCAGCTGAGGTGGCGGTCGTTGGCTCAGAAAGCACCACTTCAACGTGGCGTACCACGATCGATACATCGTCTGGAGATACGGAGGCAGGGGCTGCGTGGTTTCAGCCAAATGTTTCGTTGAGCGAGATGACCTTCGAGTATCAATCGATAGTTCAAACCGGAGCGCCATCCTTTCACCTCATCATCGCCGCGTGTCAGTCGGCGTATGTAAGTGGTACGCCTACCCCTGATCCAGGAGTTACCGCGACACCAACACCAACCCCTGTCGGCACCGCCGATACCGATGGGGATGCAATTCCGGATAACAGAGAGGGAACTGAAGACACCGATGGAGACGGGTTACCAAACTATCTCGACCAGGATAGTGATGGCGACACAGTTTCAGACGATGTTGAGGGCGTAGAGGACGCCGATGGGGATGGAAGTCCGAACTCTCTGGATAGGGATTCTGATGGGGATGGGGTAGGGGATGCGATCGAGCGTGATCCCACAGGCCCTGAGCCAACACCATCGGGTGTCGATTCAAATAACGATGGGATCGACGATGGTATGTCCTCAGAGACCGACAGTCCTCTAACCGATAGTGACGGGGATGGCGCCCCAGACTCGTCGGATACCGACTCAGATAACGATGATGTTGGTGACATGACTGAGGCCTTTGACCTCAACGGAGATGGCGTGGCCGATGTTGCCCCCTCCGGAAGAGACTCAAATAAAAACGGGATCGATGACGCGTTCGACGATCTGCAGGATGCCGACAAGCTGAACCTCTCGTATACCGGCAAGCGCTCCTCTGCTCCATGCGATACGGTGCGAATCTCGACAAAGAAAGCGGTTGTCAGCAGACGGATGAACGCGCTGTACGCGCGAGTTCCTAAGTTCGCCAAGCGGGCAGCGGCGTGCGGTGGGGCGTATCAAGCATCGTTGGTTAAGGGAGCAACCATTACACGTCGTGCCTTTGAGCGACACCTCGCGGCGGCCTTCAAAGACGCGGAGCTTAGGTGCTCAAGGAATATCTGTCCAAAGGTCTCGTTGTCGAGCGATAGAGTGGCGCTCAACGCGATGGCGGAAAGTTTATTCAAGAGCGCGAAACGAGCTAAGTTAAACGCCGTCCAGGTATGCGGCCATACGCCGAGCGGTAAGCCTGACAATCGTCCTCAAACGATACGTTACCTGGAGCAGCTCCGGGCCGATATCGCCAAGTTGCCGCGGACGGTAAGCCGGTGCGGGTGAGAAATGCTATTCGCTAAGGGTAACGCTCGCGGCCTCTTTAAGTTTCCGGACGGCCGAAAGCGCCTCATCTGCATTATCCGCTTTCAGTAAGGCACGGTACGATTTAGCCATATCCTTTCCAGCAACGAGTCTCTTCTCAATGTTCATCTCACCCCCCGCCATCTGTTCCATGAGTTCAGGTTGTGCGAGCAGGTATTCACAGATGCCCTCAGCACCCTTCGTCGCGCGCACCAGAGCGTTCGTGATGTGCTTCATAGTAGCGTCTACCTCGTTCGGATGAGCGTCTATTCCGGCTTGCAGCTCAGTGCCTGAGATGCGGCCATCTTTCTTGGAGCCGTCAAGACCATCAAGGGCTTTGACAGCCTCCTGACGGCTAAATCCGTTTGGGAAGACCGTATCGTATGCCTTCAGCATCTCGTTGTATGAGCCGAGCAGGTTATTAAATATCCGTTGCTCTTTTAAAACGGGAA
>JAIXPR010000418.1 GCA_027486155.1 Pseudomonadota bacterium
ATAAGCGTTATGTGATGGAGCTCTTTTACCGGGAGGTTCGTCGAAGATACGACCTTCTCATGGAGGGAGGGGAGCCTATCGGCGGCCGGTGGAACTATGACCAAGAGAATCGAAAGAAGCTACCCAAAGGGGTAACTCCTCCACCGCCGCTAGAATTTGACAGGGACGTTTCAGATCTCGTCGCCGTGCTGCAAGCCGCCAAGGAGCCTTGTATCGGTTCGGTAGACGCGCGCCGGTTTACATGGCCAGTGACCCGTAAGGAATCGTTGCGGTTGCTGGAGTACTTCTGTGAAAAGCTTCTTCCTGATTTTGGGTCCTATCAAGACGCGATGCACACGGATTATAGGTTCCTCTTTCATTCAAAGATTTCGTTCTCACTGAACGTAAAACTGCTCTCGCCGCTAGAAGTTATCACGGCGGCCATCGGGGCATGGAGGAAGAGTAAAGGCGCGATATCGATTGAGCAGATCGAGGGGTTCGTTCGCCAAATCGCGGGGTGGCGGGAGTTCATGAGAGGTGTCTATTGGGCGCACATGCCTAGGTATAAAACCCTCAATGTTTTGGGCGCCGAGCGACCGCTTCCGAGGTATTTCTGGACCGGCGACACTAAAATGAGGTGCGTGAAGCACGCCATCGACCAGTCGCTGCAGGAGGCGTACGCCCATCATATTCAGCGTCTCATGATAACCGGTAACTTCGCGATATTGGCTGGCATTAACCCGGATGAGGTGGACGCTTGGTATCTTGGGATCTATGCGGATGCTCTAGAGTGGGTACAGCTTCCCAATACCAGGGGGATGAGCCAATTCGCCGATGGTGGTATCGTTGGCACCAAACCGTATACCTCAAGCGCGGCTTACATCAATAAGATGTCGAACTACTGTTCTGGATGTTATTACGACTTTAAGGAAAAATACGGCGAGCGAGGTTGCCCATTCAATACCCTCTACTGGGATTTTCTCATTCGCAATCGGGAGATGTTAGAGAAAAATCCCCGAATCGGCATGGGGTATCGCCAGATAGATAAAATGAGTGACCGGGAGGTCGCCGCTATCTCGAACAAAGCGTCAGAGGTGCTTAAAGGGATCGAGGAGCTTTAGGTAGTGGGGGTGATCCTCGACAAGCGTAAGTACTTTGCCTTCGAGATCGACCTCTATAATCGCTGATGGGGACAGATGGTTGATAGACCGCCTGTAAGACATGCCTTGTGATTGTTTAGACCGCGAGATGAAATGAGAACAATTAATTTTTCAAAGTTGAGTTCGGCCGACCAAGAGTTACTTCTCGCGGCGCGCGATGCCATGGCGCAAGCGTACAACCCGTATTCAAACTTTTTTGTTGGCGCGGCCTTAAGGGCGGGTAATGGGGAGATTGTGACGGGCTCCAATTTTGAAAACGCGTCCTATTCTGCGACTATCTGCGCGGAGCGCTCGGCTATCGTTCGCGCGGCGGCCATGGGGCATACGGTTTTCGGACGCATAGCGGTAATAGGCAGGGGTGCTAAAGCGCCGACGACCGAGGTAATCTCTCCGTGTGGGGTCTGTCGGCAGATGCTCTTCGAGTCGGCGCAGATCTCTCGCATGAATATCGAGGTCATCATGTCCTCCAGTGAGATGAAAAAAATCGTCATTGGCACGATTAGCGAGCTCCTGCCGTTAGGGTTTGGCCCGGCGAATCTTGGCCTGCGCATGGAGCGGTTTCGCCGGTAATTGTAAACTGCGTGACTGCGCGATTGTGGGCGGCACTTGTCGACAGGGGGCTCCCTGGTAGGTTACGGCCGTATGGAATGGAGTGGTGGCGTCCTTTGTCATTCATCGATTTGCGGCGATTCGTCAGAGGAACGGAACATGACACACCAGAAAGCGGGAGGAGTTGAGGTCGGCTTGATGAACGAGCTCATACGAGAGTCCGTGCGCAAGTTGAATCTCCCAGAGGAGATAGCTGAGAATTGTTTCGACCGCCACTACGGCACCGTTTCTCCAACGAACGCGGACGCGATCGCCGAGCGATTCTCAGCTCGGGTGTATGTGGCGCGGGAAGCCCTCGCTCTGGTGAATGAGCGAATCACGAGAGGGGAGAGCAATGATTCCCTGCGCGCAATCGAGGAACATCTCGCGACAATCATCTCCGGTAGTTCCGGTACTATCTCCGAGGTTCTTGACCCCGTAGGGATACTGCGAGCGTTGGAGCGGGGGCGCGCGTTTCGAATCGCGCCTGAATTTATCTCCACGATTGTAGGTATATCGGATGAGCGAATAGGTGGGGATGTTGAGCGGTATTCCAGGACCGAGTTAGTGACTACCTACGCGCGTGGAGGGTTCATGTATCAGCCCTCCGAGATATCGGAGATTCAACCGATCTTTTCCTCGGTGTCATTCCAGCCGGGTATTCGATTCTATGACCTCGGATCAGGATATGGACATCCGCTTTTCTATGGAGCCGCTTTGAGGCCCGATATGTTCTTCACAGGCATAGAGATCATGCGAGGAAGGGTCGTGGAGTGTCGAAACGTTGTGACCCGACTGGGCCTCCAAAAT
Source organism: Pseudomonadota bacterium (assembly GCA_027486155.1). GTDB lineage: Bacteria > Bdellovibrionota_C > UBA2361 > UBA2361 > OMII01 > OMII01. Next base: position 2,538 of record JAIXPR010000418.1, read on the forward strand.
ATAGCCTTTGAGGTGGGGGATGTCTCAAAAGGGGGCTTCTCCGACGCCGATGTCATCTTCTTGTTTAATCCATTTCCTCCTGACACGCATAGAGAGGTCACAGCGCGCATAGCTGAGCTAGCAGTCCGTAAACCGCTCGCCGTCCTTGATTATGAGGGGCTGGTAACCCAGTCTCTTCCGGACCTGCGTCCGATACGGTGCGCGCGGATATCTCCGTTTAGGCTCATCGTATCTCGAAGCTTCCCCAAAGAGTCATGCGCTTTGGTTGGTCGTTAGGGAAATAACCTGATAGGGAGCCCAGCGCATGATAGACGGCTTGACTTTTGGGGTCGTGAGACAAGGGGGTTAGGCGTGGATTTGTAGTAAACTCACGTTATCGGCTACACTCAGTGTAGGGTCATAAAACGCCAGATGGCCGGAGTGAAAGGTTATTTTGTATGCCTGCAGGACTTGTCGCAATCTCTGAATATATTCCCAAACGTGAGGGACTGCTCGTCCGGGTCGACATGTCGGACTACCTCATTGATTACTACCTTCACCGCAAGGATGTCGCGCCTGACACTAAATCCGAGCACGATGAGAAGCTCAAAGAACTTATAGCCTGCTTCGCAATCCACCTCTCCGCGCGCACTGCTCGAGAGACGCACGCCTGGACGGTGCACATCGCGGGTGACGAGCCGTATTCACTTTTCGTAACGGGGAATAGTGGAGATATGGACTCCTCTGGTGTGGCGAAGGGGTACCTAGTCGGACATATC
>JAIXPR010000344.1 GCA_027486155.1 Pseudomonadota bacterium
ATCACTTCTAAGCGACATGAACACGAAGCGAGTCATGAGCAAGAAAAGAACGAAGAAAAGAATCGCGAATCGGATATAGACAAACGTCGGCTCCATCCACCACTCACGACCCGGCATCGGATGACGGCCCCAGTAGAAGAGGTACTCGCGACCGAAATAGGTTGTAAGGAACGCGACGAAGGCGACCGGGAGGTACGCGACGTTCGCCTCAGCGAGACGACGCACTGGAGCGCCCCACTTAGCCCTAACGATCTGCATGATCACCGTGGTCATGACACCACCGAGCGCGAGCCCCTGGAAGTATACGGCGTTGACGTAGAAAGCTCCCCACGTCTCACCAGCATCTCCGAACATGAGCCCCGCGGCAAACACCACGACCCCCACGAGCACCATAAGCCAAAGCTTCGCGATGGTGCTGCTAGCCACTTTTATTGGCCCAGCCTCAATCACCTTATCGATGTTCACAGGAACAACGTCTACGTGCGACATCTTCTATCCCCTTCTTACTTAATACCTTGCTGATTACGAATGTAGTTCACGATGTCCCAATGATCCGTTGGAGTAAGCTTCCAACCGTGTCCTGGCATCAGACGAATTCCAAAATGAATGGTAGCGAAGATGCTTCCATCGGTGCGGGTCTTGTAGGTGTCGAGCGTAAGATCCGGCGGGGTTTGAAGGGTTTTCTTCCCTACAGCGCCTGGGGCGTACGGCTTCTTGCTAATATCACCGTGACACGGCAAACAGTTTACCGCGAACAACCGTTTTCCATTAGCGAGCGAGGCAGCATCTGCCTTCACCGGATTCGTCATTTTCTCCGCCTCTTCACGCGAAGGGACGTAATACTCCGACATACCTATAGCGACGGTACCAGGCGCCTTTTGACGCATAATCGTACCAGTTCGCTTTTGAACATTCACCATGTCATCGTTGAATGGAAGCGCCATCGCATCTGTCACCGCTACAAAACTAGCAAGCGACATAACGAGAGCGGCTTTCAACTTTCCTACCTGAGCTAACTTCATGAGCCCTCTTCTCCGTTTACAAACTCTCTCTAACGTCAACTTCATCAGCGCCCGAATCCATCATGCGCTTCTTCACGTCATCGACTTGATTACCGGCGCACGCCACTACAACGCCAAACTTGTCGTGAGAGAAACGAGGATCGTACCCAGCTGTACGCAAAACATTTGGAATCTTGCAGAAGACAAAAATCGCCCCGAGGGTTCCAAGTCCTCCGAAGAGGATGGTCCACTCGTAACCAGGAACGAAGAAAGCAGGTATAGAGGCGACGTTCTTCGCGCTCGTTCGCATCGGCCAATCGAGGGAACAGAGAATCGCGAGAGCGAAGCCCGCTATACACCCCGTGATAGCGCACGCGAGAGCGACGATACGGACCGGACTTTTCTCCGGGTACGTAACCTCCTCAATTTCGTGACGAGGGACTGGTGAGTACATGCGGTACTCGTGATTAGCTGCCTTCACCTTCTTAACGGCCTCAAGGGCGTCGTCCATGTAGGTGAAGATACCAACGACTGCTCTTGTTGATGAATCTACCATCTGACTACCTCCTAGTGACCTGAACCGTGTGACGACGCGCGACGCATCGGTGGCGGAATTACTTCCTTGATCTCAGTAATAGCCACCGACGGGAAGAACTTGATGAACAAGGTCATCCACATGCCGAACCAGCCGAAGGCTCCTACAGTGATACCGATCTCGACCGGGGAGAAGTTGTATCCACCCCATGCGGCGGGGATGTACTCGCGAGAAAGAGATTGGAAGATAATGTTGAAACGCTCAAGCCACATTCCGATGTTAATGAAGATCGAGAGGATAAAGAGGAACGCAATGTTCGTCCTCAACGACTTAATCCATAGAAGTTGCGGGAAGATACAGTTACAGAACGTCATTCCCCAGAACGGAAGCCAGAATTCACCGAAAGGACGGAACCAGAACTGGAACCGCTCAAACGGATTGTTGCTGAACCATGCTGTGTAGAACTCTGTAACGTACGAGTAGGTCACAACACCGGACGTTACGAGGATGAGCTTGCTCATCGCGTCGAAGTGGAAAGGTGTAACGAGTCTGTGCAGGTTAAACGCCTTCCGAAGTGGGATGATCAACGTGACCACCATCGCTACGCCGGAGAAGATAGCTCCAGCCACGAAGTATGGTGGGAAGATCGTCGCGTGCCATCCTGGAACGATCGACATAGCGAAGTCCCACGACACCACTGAGTGTACGGATACTACGAGCGGGGTAGCGAACGCCGCGAAGATCAGGTACGCCGCGGTGTAGTGCTTCCACTGGATGTGGTTTCCACGCCAGCCGAGCGATGTTACCCCGTAGAGAACCTTGCGGAACTTCGTGGTAGCACGGTCACGCGCCGCAGCGATATCCGGGATAAGCCCAACGAAGAAGAAGGTAGCCGAGATCGTGAAGTAGGTTGACACCGCGAACACGTCCCAGAGAAGTGGTGAACGGAAGTTCGGCCACAACGCTCTCTCGTTCGGATACGGCATAAGCCAGAGAGCGTACCACGGACGTCCCAAGTGGATGATCGGGAAAAGACCGGCGGTCATTACCGCGAATACCGTCATCGCCTCAGCCAATCGGTAAATCGGCTGACGGAAGTGCGCCCTAAAGAGATAAAGTACCGCCGAGATGAGAGTTCCCGAGTGCGCGATACCTACCCAGAATACGAAGTTCGTAATGTAGGTACCCCACCCAATCGGATGGCTCTTACCTGACTCTCCGAATCCACTCCACATCTGGTAGAACCAGCAGGCCGCTCCGATCGACAACAAGAAGATGCATGAGAAGAACAGGAGGTACCACCCCGTCCCTGGGGGCTCCATCATTTTGAGAACCGTATCGTTAACCTCAGCGTAGGTTACTGGAGGCTCGTGCTTTGAATCGTGTTCAGAGTGTGTGTGTTCCATATAGTCGCAAAGATCTCAAATACTAAGCCTTGTAACGAATATCATTGAGGTAACTGACTGATGGTTGCGTATTGAGGTGGTGATCGAGCACCTTGTACGCACGCTCGTGTCTAGCGACCTTGCTAACCTTGCTGTTCGAATCCTTGAGGTTTCCGAAGGTAAGAGCCTGTGTCGGACATGTCTGTACGCACGCCGGGGTAATCTCACCATCCTCAACCAATCGTCCAAGGTCCTTGGCGATATCCTTCGCCTCAGCGATACGCTGAACGCAGAAGGTACACTTCTCCATCACTCCGACCGTTCTCTTTGTAACGTCAGGGTTGACCTGCCAGTCGAGAAGCTCAGGCCACTCATACTGGAACCAGTTGAAGCGTCGCACCTTGTACGAACAGTTGTTCGAGCAGTACCGAGTACCTACGCAACGGTTGTACACCATCGCGTTCATTCCCTCTTCGTTGTGGTAGGTCGCGTACACTGGACATACAGGCTCACATGGAGCGTTCTGACAGTGCTGACACATCATCGGAAGGAAGCTGACCTTTAACTCCTCTCCACCATCCTCGGTCTTGATCGAATCGTAGTATCGCTCGATACGTATCCAAGACATCTCTCGGCCTTGATTTACGATCTTCTTCCCTACGACCGGAATGTTGTTCTCAGCCTGACATGCGACCACGCACGCGGAGCAACCGGTGCATGCCGCGAGATCGATAGCGAGTCCCCACTGATACAGTGGGTGTTCACGCTGCTCGTACATCTGCTTTGGCTCATGGTGCCCACCATGTCCTTCGCCATGACCATCGCCATGTCCGGACGCGTGAGCATCGCCCACCGCGTGAGCGACCCCAGCGGCGGCTCCACCGATGATGGTCGTTCTGGAGAGCTCTCGATCAAGTTGGCTGGAGAAATCCTGAACGGTAACCAGATCTCCGTTACCAAGCCCGCGGACAACCTTCACCGCGCCGCCGATAAGTTGCAGCGAATCAGCGTCGGTCGCGATGGACTTCGGGAGAAGCCCGTATACGCTGCCCTGCCCCGCTGACTTAGCGTACCGCCCGTAGGCACTATGACCCTGCCCAAGCGGTATGGCCACGATTCCTGGATGAACGTGCTCTGTGACGTACGCTGGGACGTGAGCCTCTCCGTCGTCCGTTCTGAGAATGACCGCGTCACCTTGCTTAAGGCCGAAACGCTTCGCGGTATCAGGATGGATCTCAGCCCACGCGCCCCATACAGCTTGCGTGATCGGATCCGCCAACTCCTGCATCCACGGCTTGTTAGCCGCGCGACCGTCGAACGTCTTCACCGATGGATATGGATAAATGATCAGCTCATCGTCGTGAAGGTGCGGACGGGAGATGCCGTACGACAACTGGAAGATAGAAGGATTGATGGCAACCTTCGAGCTTCCGTTGTTGTTTGAAGCTGGGAAGTAGCCACCCTTCTCAAGGCTCGCCATCCAGAACTTCTCAGTGTCTCCTCCGGCTTGAGCCGAGGTAGCATTGAGGAAGTTTGCCTTAACGAATTTATCGAATGAGGTAATGTCGGCCGGTACGATCGACTTGTTAGCGTTAGAAGCGATTGTGAGAAGCACATCTCCAACGCTCTGCGTATCGAAGATCGGTCGCATCGAAGGCTGAATGATGCTGATAGCGTCCTGGGTCGGACGTGTATATCCCCAATCCTCAAGGCCGGTGTGAACCGGAAGGATGTAATCAGCGAGTTGAGCTGTCTCATCCAAGAAGCTTGAGAAGGCGACCACGAGACCTGCCTTCTTGTTTCCACCCTTGATGCTTACCTGATTGACCGCGTAGTCATATCCGTAAGCCGCTGGGAACGTGAACCCTGGGTTCGTCCCGTAGGTAAAGAGCACATCAACCTTGCCGGCCTGCATGTCCGCTATCGCGGTTGCCAGGTCTGAAGCCGAGGACTTCGGTGCCGCCATCTCAGCGATGTTTACCGTCTTACCGATGTTCCCCAACATCACGTTCAAGATGTTTACCGCTACCTGAAGTGGGAGTGGGTTTGAGGTGCTTGCAGCTGTGCCTCCTGCCAATACGAGCGACGAATCAGCGTCACTGAGGTACTGAGCGACAAGAAGGAGTTTCTCCTTGGCGATACCTGTCTCCTCTTCGACCGCCTCAGGTGTAATACCTTTCGTGAGTTCCTTGAGGCTCGCAAGGGTGTCCCCAGGAAGCCCCTGAGTACGTCCACGCTGGATGAGCTGTCCGATTATGAAGAGAGCGACGCGAACTTCTGACGCGGGATTCGACTTCAACCAAAGATCGGCATTTGCGCCGGTCAACGAGAGCCGAGGCTCGATGTGCACGAAACGGAGCGGATGCTCTGAGCGTCGAGAATCAGCCCACTGACGAGCGTATCCAACGGGATTGACGAAGGTCTCAAGGAAATCAGCGCCGAAGTTAACGACGACATCAGCCTTATCGATAGAGAACGTCGGAACACCGAAGGTCCCGTACACAAGCTCAGAGGCCTTTGCTACCGCGACTGGCTGCATCGGGTCCCACACGACTTGGCCAAATCCAAGTTGTGAGAGCCATGGAGTGAGAAGATCCGCGTGAGCGGCTTGTGGCTCACCGGTAATCAGCACCTTCTTATTGGTCGCGTTCGTGAGAGCCTCATTGATCTTACCATACACCTCGTCCCAGGTTGTCTGCTCGAAGACAGGGCCTTGAGGTGTCATCCCCTTCTTCTTGAGGGGGTGACGAATGCGGTCTGAGTCGTAGAGCGACTGAAGGGTCGACTGACCGAGAGCGCACAAGCTCCCACGGTTGACCGGGCTGTTCGGGTTGCCCTCCACCTTAACGGCGCGACCTTCGCGAGTTCGGACTCGAAGTCCACATCCCGCCGAACACTCCGTACAGGTTGAGCTATACCATGCGGCCACTCCCGGAATCTGCTCAGGATCCGCCTTCACATATGGAAGGATCTCCTGCTGAGCAGGGTGCGCGCACGCCGCGGCACCTACCGCCGATGTAGCTCCAAGTACCTGGAGAAATCGCCGACGAGTGATGTTCACAAGCCCCTCTCCGCTCTGCGTCTCCGCCTGCTTGCGGTTCCCATTAAGCTGAACCAATTCGCCTTTCATTTTCGACCTCAAATAAAATCTTGAACCGTTGCGTCTGCTCTACTTGTGACCGTGGCACACTAAGCAATCGATGCTCGCTCCACGTTGACGGTGACAGTCGATACACCATCCCATCTTCATCGAGGAAACGCGCTCAACTTTCTCCATCTCTGGAATCTGACCGTGACACTCTTGGCAAGAAACTCCGGCCTTAACGTGACGCTTATGATTAAACTTCAGGTAGTCAGGCATAACGTGAACCTTGACCCACGGAATTGGCTGGCCATTCTTGTAGTATTCCTTGAGCTTCTCGATGTCCTTCTTGCCCTGCTCTGACTTGCCAGCGACAAGCGCGCCGTGACAGCCCATACAGGTCTCAACCTCTGGGATAGCCGCGTACGAAGCCTTTGCTACAGACCAGTGACAGTATTGGCACTCCATCTTGTTCTGCTGAACGTGAATCACGTGGCTGAAGTTGATCGGCTGATCTGGCTTGTAGCCGCGAGCTCGCTGAGGAGGACCGAAGTAATGGAAATGGTCCCAGATATTGAGATCCCAGAGAGCGGCTTGGCCGTCGTTGAAAACGCCCGTACGAACACCAACCTGCGGATAGTCTGAGGATTGGGTGGCACTGTCCTGCGCAATCGCCGCAGACGTCACACTCCCCCCTTTGAATCCAACGAAGAGAGCCGCAGCTGTCAAAACACAGGCTCCCGCGAATGCGAATCTGATTTTGTTTATCATGGATGAAGCAGATACCAGGAAGGAACGTTTGACGCCGGTCGGGAACTCCCTAACCGCCGTTTGCCGCTCACCTGTCATACAAAAAAGGTGAAGGTATTTTCCCAAGGTTTAAGTTAGTACGTACGGGACGGGGGAACCGGGTCTAACGACCTAGAACCTTTAATAAATTACGTCCCGGTTGTATCTTTTGATGAACCGTGGGCAAATCTTCGCGCTAACATTTAGATCGAAATGAGAAATATTGAAATATCCCATCGCAACTTAACATCGTTTTAAAATCAGTCAGTTGCAAACTTTCAAACGAGGAAGCGTTTATGACACATGTGCCTTCAAAAAATTTCATCAACGGAGCGTGGCGAGATTCTTCGACAGGGGAATCATTCCCTGTAACCAATCCAGCGAACGATGAGGTACTCGCTCACGTCCCCTCACTCTCCTCTGATGACGTCGCGCACGTAATAACCGTTGCGGATCGCGCACTCTCGTCGTGGAGAGCCGTACCAGCCCGAAAACGCTCGGACATCCTTCTCGCTATCTCTCAAGCGCTTCTTACCCGAATCGACGACTTCGCGAAGCTCATAACAGCCGAGCAAGGGAAGCCCCTCGCTGAGTCTCGAGGTGAGGTTCTCTACTCAGCGAATTATTTTCGTTGGTACTCTGAGGAGGCCGTTCGCGTGACCGGCGACATCATCCCGGCCGACTCCCCAAACAAAAGGATCTTCGTTCTTAAAGAGCCTATCGGAGTTGTCGGCGCCATTACGCCCTGGAACTTTCCGATCGCGATGTTGGCGCGAAAACTCGGCGCCGCGCTAGCGGCAGGATGCACCTTTATCGCCAAACCAGCCCCTGAAACGCCCCTCTCTGCTCTGGCGCTCGCTGAGCTATGCCACAACTCCGGAGTTCCAGCGGGCGTCTTTAACGTCATAACTGGCGACGCCGAGATGATCGGTGAACACCTCATGAGATCTCCCGTCGTTCGCAAGGTGACCTTTACCGGCTCCACCGAGGTTGGAAAGATCCTGATCAGACAATCCGCTGAAACGGTTAAAAAACTCACGCTGGAACTCGGTGGAAACGCTCCGTTCATCGTGTGCGATGACGCGGATCTTGAACAGGCGGTGGAGGGCGCGATCTACGGAAAATATCGAAATGCGGGACAAACATGCGTCTGCGTGAACCGCTTCCTGGTGCATCAAAAGATCGCTCCAGCGTTTACCGCTCGCCTAATTGCCCGCTCAAAGGAGCTGGTCGTTGGAGATGGATCCGCCTCGAACACACAGGTGGGCCCGCTGATCTCTGACGAGGCAGCGGCGAAAGTGACAAGACTCATCAACACCGCTCACAACGAGGGGGCCACTGTGACGCTCCCTCCCACTTCGAATCCGCGTGGAATACGATTTATATCACCGACCGTCATTACCGGCGTGAAACCATCGATGACGATCTGGAAGGAGGAGATATTTGGTCCAGTAAGTACGATAACCACCTTCGCGACAGACGAGGAGGCGATTACACTCGCCAACAGCACCCCTCACGGACTCGCGGCGTACGTCTACTCAAGCAACCTCTCGCGCGCCATGAAGGTCAGCGAGCACCTTGAATACGGTATGATTGGTATCAACGACACGGCGATCTCGTCGGTTCAAGCCCCGTTTGGTGGGATCAAAGAATCTGGATTCGGTCGAGAGGGAGGTAGGTACGGTATCGATGACTTCCTCGTACTTAAGTACCTGTCGGTGGTCATGCCCTAACACCACCACGGAGCGGTGCGTCTTGGTAGGTAGCGCGCCTTGTGAGGAAGGAGGTTATCTAACCGCGGATATCACTCTACCAATCTCCTCGATGAGTGCCCGCATTCTGGAAAATCCCTTAACGCGGGTCGTCGTTACCTCATCCATATACGTAGCGCGATTAATTTCAAGCATGAGGGAGGTGACTCGCGTATCCCCATAGAACGAAAGGGGCACGATCGTTCCCGCAAAGGGACGATTGAGACCGAACGAATACCCTGCCCTCTTCACGAGACGCTCTATCTCAATTCCTAGCCATGCCGGGGTATGCGTCGAATCATCTCCGAGGACCACATCTGGTCGCGGGGCATCGGCATAGAGCTCGTACGGCAAAACTTTCTCGGGATATGAGTGACAATCTATCAAGGTACATCGCCCGAACTTTTCGACGATGTGCGCGACGCTATCGGTCATCGCTTTATGGTACGGGCGATAGAATTCATTCAGCACACGTTCACGTTCGTCAGAGCATGGCTCCCGACGAATCCGCTGTCCGTGGGTGCCGTGAGTATAGAGCACGCCCATACCCCGCTGAGCCATGCACTCCTGACTATCATCTTCGAACCGTTCAGGATCACACACGAATCGGCTCACCCCGTAGGTAAGAACCGTTCCACCCAACTCGGAGATAGGGGAATAGAGTTCATCCGTGAACCAATCCACGAGCTTTCGGTTCTCTTCTCGCAGCTCCTCATCAGCAATGATAAACTGAGACCTGACATGCTCAGGAATGACGCTCGAACTATGGGGGATGTTAGCGAGGACAGGAATAGTGGGCGATGGGTTGATGATAATCGGTGGTGTCTCAGGCCTCATCGCGTCATCTCCACGTAATCGGAACGCCCCCTAACCCAATAGTTCCAGGTCTTAGGAGCCTAGGCTTCATTCCACGGCGCCCGAGCTGTGCTCCTAAGCCGCTTGTTGCACTCGTGCCACAGCGTGTTGCTCCTTGTAACAAGCATAACACGATGGGAAATACTTCTCTTCGGCGCCGAGATCGACGGCGGGCCCCGCAAGCGTAGCGACCCCACCAACATGTTTAAGATTCGTGATAGCTTTTCTATTACAGAAGGCACAGGTGGTTTTGATCTCCTCGATCGAATCGGCGAGTTCAAAGAGCCGACGAGAGCCCTCAAAAAGCTCGGTGCGAAAATCCGCGCGCAACCCGTAGCAGATGACGGGTATATTTAGATCAATGGAGATCTCTCTCAGCTGTTCAATCACCGAACAGCTGCAGAACTGGGCCTCATCGACAAGGATACAGTTTACCCCCTCGAAATTCCTCCGATCAATCTGCGTATCGGCGAGCACCTTAATGTCGGCAGTTTGCTCGATACCCACTCGTGAACGAATCACCTCAGCGCCGAAACGATCATCGAGCGCGGGTTTAATTAACACCACCTGCTTCCCTTGGCTGCGATAGTTGTGAGCGACGGCTAGAAGGTTGAGGGTCTTGGCACTGCTGACCGTGCCGTATCGGAAGTAGAGCTTTGCCACGCGGGGACTCCAGGAAAGTGGTTTGGAGGCATGGTATAGATTGAAGAAGGGGCGGATTCAATGATTTTTATGAACCGACTAGCGTCGCGCCTTTACCATCCACGCGATGACGTGGATCCGGAGGGCTCGTGTCCTCACGAGCCGGGTATGCACGAATCTTTCATGCGGGTTCCGGCCCGTCGGCCCCCTTTCGCTGAAGCTTCAGGGGGCAAAGAGACGGGCCCTCCGGAGAAACACTCGAAATGGCGACCAGGAATGGTCACCCTTCCAGGCGCCGAATCGAATGATATCCCTACCGACTCAAAATCGTATCGGTCGTAATGGACTGCGTGTACGGATAATCGAGGGTGTAATGCAGCCCCCTACTCTCCTTTCGCGCGAGCGCTGAACAAATCACCAACTCGGAAACGAGGCTGAGGTTGCGCAGTTCAAGGAGGTCAGAGGTAACGATGCACTGGCGGTAGTACTCCTGGATCTCTCGTCGCATCAGCTCGATGCGGTGAAGCGCCCGCTCAAGACGCTTCGTGGTGCGGACGATACCGACGTAGTTCCACATAGTGCGCCGAATCTCATCCCAATTCTGGGTGATCACGACCTGCTCATCACTATCAACAGCGCTTCCAGGGTCCCACGGTGGTGGCCGAAGGTCGCTCGTTCGCTCCCCCTTGTGTTTAAGGGAGTGAACCGCCGCTCGATGTCCAAATACCACCCCCTCCAACAGAGAGTTAGAAGCGAGACGATTCGCCCCGTGTAGTCCGGTGCACGCGCACTCGCCCGCCACGTAGAGATCCTGGATATCGGTGCATCCATGTTCGTCACTCATGACACCACCGCACAGGTAGTGCGCGGCCGGAACGACCGGAATCGGCTCCTTGGTTATGTCGAAACCGAACTGGAGACACCTCTGGTAGATCGTTGGGAAGTGATCCTTGATAAAGTCTGCGGACCGATGCGTGATATCGAGAAGCACGTAGTCATCTCCCCGACTCTTCATCTCGTAGTCGATCGCGCGAGCCACGACATCGCGGGGCGCGAGCTCAAGCTGGGGGTGGTATTTCTCCATGAACGGCTCACCGTTCATGCGCCGGAGTTTAGCCCCCTCTCCTCGCATCGCCTCGGTAATAAGGAAGCTCTTCGCTTGAGGATGGTAGAGACAGGTAGGATGGAATTGAAAGAACTCCATGTTAGCGACCCGAGCGCCCGCTCGGTAACACATGGCGATACCGTCTCCGGTAGCGACATCGGGATTGGAGGTGTAGAGGTAGATCTTTCCAGCACCACCGGTGGCAACTAGTACTTTGTCAGCCAAGAAGGGCTCAATCGCTCCATTTTCTTGAAGTACGTACGCGCCTATCACCTTGTTCGGATCATGGAGCTTATGGTTGAGCTTGTGCGTGGTAATCAGATCGATCGCGTTCGTGTTCGTGAGACACCGGATAGAGGGGTGTTGTTTCACCGCGGCGAGCAGCGTGCGCTGAATCTCTGATCCCGTGGCGTCTCCAGCGTGAAAGATGCGGCGTCGAGAGTGCCCACCCTCACGGTGCAAATGGAACTCACCGTGATCACCTTTGTCGAACTTGGCACCCAACGCGACGAGTTCAGCGACTCTTTGGGGACCTTCAGTGACAACAAGCTCTACGATATCGCGTTTACAGAGACCACTTCCACAGACGAGGGTGTCTTGAATGTGAAGATCAAAGGTATCGTCGGGCTCGTTCACGGCCGCGATACCACCCTGCGCCCACAAGGTTGATGAAAGATTGGGATCCTTTTTAAAAAGCACACAGACACTACCGTGCTCAGCCACTTGAAGGGCGTAGCTTAAGCCAGCGATGCCACCACCGATAACGAGGAAATCAAACCGCTCCATACCTTCACGATACTCCCCTTGCCGCTCTCTGTTCAACTAGTAGAGGACGCAAGAGATGGTGGGTGTCTCGTTTTCTGATAAAAAGCAGTCTTGATTAACCTTTATTTTGACGGCTCCTCCCCCACCCAGTAGACTCTCCGCGTATGCCAACAACAACTCCGACACACCAAGCTGAAGAGATCACATCACCAACTTTTTCCCTTCTCATCCCGACCGACAACATTCCGTTTGATTCCTTTCAAGCTCAAGAGATTCAGCCGAGTATCGATAGAGCACTCGCGATAGCCGAGACTGAGCTTGAAGCGATAAAGACCGAAAAAGGCCCTCGCACCTTCGAGAACACGATGCGAGCACTCGACGATCTTGGACTCGCCCTGAACTACGCGATAGGGCTCGTCGCGCACTTGGAATCGGTTGCGACCACACCTGAATGGCGAGCGGAGTACAACGCGGTGCTTCCACGGGTGAGTGAATTTGGATCGAAAATCCTCCTTGATGCGGGGCTGTGGAAGGCTCTTAAAGAGTACGCCGCTACTCAAGAGGCGAGCCACCTATCCGGTGAAAAGAAGC
>JAIXPR010000267.1 GCA_027486155.1 Pseudomonadota bacterium
CGCGGGAGCGGTGGCTGGCGCCGACGGTCTCCTGATCGAGATTCACAAGTGTCCAGAGGAGGCGCTTTCGGATGGGGCACAAACACTCAGTTTCGATGAGGCGCGCGAGCTCTTCGAGAAGATCGGGCGATTGGCGGAGCTCCGTCTGTGACGGTGTAAGCTTACACCGTGACGTCGTGAGTGAGATGGTTGAGAAGTCGCACGGTGGTCGTGCTGAGGAGATCGAAGAAATCCTTAGGCGATAAACTCCTAGAGACGGCGCCCGGTTGTTCTGGGCCGAGCTCTATAGAGAAAGTACCCACGCTCCCCTCTGAGGAGTACCGCCGGATATAAGCTCGGAGCGCGGCCCCGCAAGCCTGAAAACCCACCAGCTTCTCCTCTAGGGTGTCACCGTAATTGCTGCGCAGCGTACCGGTGATATCATCGATCCGAACGCAGAGGGCGGCAGCTTTCGCTTCGCACGCGCTTCGCTCTTTCTCGATCAATTCGTTCAGCATCGTGTCGAATTGTCGGTTAAGCCTCGTCATGTAGGCTTCTTTCTCTTGCTCGGTCTCACAGAACGCATCAGCTTTCTTGGCGTTATCTCGAACCCTTTGGAAGATTCTTTTCTGAAGTGGGCGGACTGTCTCGGGCACCGCGGTAAATTCCTGTTCCTTCGGCAAAGCGACCGCATCGGAGAACCGAAGGGTCTCACGAAGATGTGTAATAGCGGGCAGCCCTTGAACTACTCGCCCGACAACGACACCTTCTTCGTGGCACCTGCCGAGCTCAGCGATGACCCCATTCCGTCGAGCCACGAAGGTGTGGCGGAATCCGGAGGGTACTCGGGGAGCGCTCTCGACGGCATGCGGGTGCGACGAGACCGCACTGCCGCCCTGATCCTTCGCCACTCCCTGATTGTGTACATCTATCGACATGAGCTGACTCTTGTCTGCTGCAACGCGCGCCTCTTAGAAACTATTCCAAACTACAGAATGGGCCGACCGCGAGAGCAAGCTGGAATTGTATCAGGTGGGCGCCACTACTCAACTCGCCCCTCTGCGGCCAACACCCAAGAAGGCCAACCCCCTCATATACCTAGATATTCAGCCGCGACTTGAGCGGCAAAACTCTCCCGCAAGGACACAATCGCCGCGCAGTATCGGTATGCCGCCGGCTCCCCGATATATTCAGATTTCGATGCGATACACATAGTAGATAGCTAGGTTGTGATATAATCCGTCCCTCCCCGCAAAGAGATAGAAGCCCCCGGAGGTACCACACATGGCCATTAGAAAAGCCACACCGAACGATATCACCCTGATCAAGGAGCTCATCGCGGCGAATCCCGATACTATCCTTTCTCGAGGCGATGAGGAGCTTCGCTCCCTTATCGATGGATTCTGGGTTGCTGAGCATGACCACAAGGTCGTTGGATGTTGTTGCCTTGAGGTGTACAGCCCCAAGATCGCGGAGATTCGAACGGTAATCGTTCATGAGAGCGCGCGAGGTTTAGGGTTAGGCGCGGCCCTTGTTAAAGCGGCGGCAGACGAGGCGGAGCGCCAAAACATCCGTGAGGTGATGGTAGTAACCTCTTCACCCGAGTACTTCAACAAGCTCGGCTTCGGCGAGTGCCTTCATGAGAAATGGGCGCTCTTCTACCGCGGCTCAAAGGGAACGAGGCAACCGTAGCTCTCCAGTCCGGCCTTCGGACAACCCGCAACGCATCTCTATTTGTGAGATTATGGAACTTCGTCGCAACCTAACACTTGGATGTATCAACGGCTTCTTCGCGATGTTTCTCGTGGTTGTGCCCGTTCTTGTTCCATTTTGGTCCTCACTCGGATTATCGATGCGGGAGATCCTTGAGATTCAGGCGATCTTCGGCTTAGCGGTCGCCGTTTTTGAGATACCAACAGGGTATGTAGCCGACCTCTGGAGTCGTAAAGCATCCGTCTGCATCGGATACTTTATCGCTGGATGCGGATTTAGCTGCATGCCGTTCTGCCGAACATATGAATCTATTGTGATGTATGAGGTCATCATTGCTCTCGGCGGAAGCCTGGTTTCAGGAGCGGATATCTCGATCGTCTACGATTCAATTAAGGGAGATCCCAATAGGCTGAAACACGTCGGCGCCCTGAGCACCTGGGCGATGATGGGTGAGGCGATAGCGGGACTCTTGGCGAGTGCGCTGATAATCTGGTCATTCACGCCCATACTGTGGGCACAGGTCATCGTCGGCTGGGTACCGTTCTTTGTCTCGCTCTGGTACATCGAGCCGCCCCTTGAGCGGATGAAACAAACATCCCACTTCTCAAATTTCGGAGCGGTGCTTAGACACCTCGTCCGTGGAGAGAGCCTCACCCGCGAGATCTTCATCAACTCAGTCATTTGGGGACTTTCAAGTTTCTGTGTTGTCTGGCTCCTACAACCATACTGGAAACTTCAAGGCATCTCCCTCGGGTATTTCGGCATCCTCTGGTCCGCGCTGATGTTCGTTGCCGCGGGGGTCAGCAAGATAACGCACTCCGTGGAACGGCGAGTGGGCGCGCCAACGATACTGGTCACGCTCTCGTCAGCCGCAATACTTGGCTACTTCATGATGGCGTTCGGTTCGGGATGGATAGGCGTTATCGCGGGGGCTCTTTTCTACGTGAACCGAGGATTCGCTTCCGTCATCTTCACCGACGCCTTCAACTGGAAGGTACCGTCGGCGTTTCGCGCGACCGCGAACTCCGTACGAAGCCTCTCTTTCCGATTAGGCTACGTGCCGATCGGACCGGCGATCGGAGCGTTAGTGGATAGCCGAGGACTCAACTTCACACTCGGCACCTTAGGGGCGATAACGGCGGGTTTGTTCGTGTTCTTCTTATTACCACTCTCTCGACGTATGCATGAGCTGCATGTTGAGTATATCTCGCCGGAGTAGCGCCCCCCTACCCTACAACTTTATTTCTGAATCCCCGCCATTGCACGAGCCATCCCTGCCATGACGCACGCTTTAACCCTGCCTGGACGCATCCGACTCTTTGTTGAGCCCTTAGTGCACTTGGCAACCAATCGGCGCTTGGTTGCTCCAAGCTTCCTTTGGAAAGCGGTTACCGTTAAGGGTTCAGAGGAAATGGTGGCGGTGCCCTTGTACTCATTTTGAAAGCAGGAGACGAAGGATGTGTTCGTCTCACCGCTGCCGCCTATTCCGACGAAGTCACACATGGTGCTTTCGTAGACCGTTACTTCAAACGCATCCGTTCCAGGCACTCGAGACCCGATGATCCCTCGTGTGTCGACGACACATGTCTGCTTCTGTTCCGACCTGGAGACCCGGCGATAAGGGCAGAGTCGTTGAAGCTCTTCATCGTCGTATCTGCCGCTGGGAAGTCTGTTGTAGCACTGCTCAAATTCCGCTGCCGCAGCGTCCACGAGCGCCCGTTTGACATCCCACGTTCCGTTGAATTCAAACTCAAATTCGGGTCCCCGTTGCTTCTCAGGAATTCGGGCTGTTGAATTGGTCGGAACCGCGAACCCGCCTCCCCGTACTCCATCAACGCTGCGGGTCGGAACGTTAAGACCATCCAGATATCCAGCCCATGCAGCTGGATCAGATGATGTGAAGACGATCCGCTTGGAGGGAACTGGTTGAGCCACAGGGGACTCTGGACATCCCACCAGCTTGTATCGACCGGTTTGTCCAAATATCCGGTCGAAATAGTCCGGGCCGTTCGCACTTACCAGCGAAGGCTGCATCACAAATTGCTTGTTAAAATATTGCTCCAGCTCCCGAACCGCGTTTCGGCGCTGCCTTCGATAATCGTCCGCACTAGCGTCGTTTGCTAGCGAGCAGCTCAATGCGATGGCGCCCGCACACAAAAAATCTCTTACTCGTTTCATCAGGACCACTCTTTATTTTCACTCTGTGCATCGAAGGTCTTGCGATATCATTAAGTATACCGAGGCTATCTCGAACCCCAAATGGCAAATACGGTCACGACCAGGTAGGTCGAAGAATTGCGCGAGATCGGTAGATATAGGCTACAGCGGGCATGTCGTAAGCGCCTGAATATAGGTGCCATTCAAAAGGAAAGAGGGTGAGCCCTGTTATGGGTCTATCGCCTTCTAAAGATTCCGACCCACTCCATTCCTGGACGACGGTCTGGCTCTGATCTCAACGCGGGACGGAGAACGACCTCCTCAAAGCGCCCGCCAAGTAGTCTCCTAAGGTCCTCAGCGGTCGTCGCGAAGGGTGGTCCCTCTCCACTTTGCGTGAGAGATAATCCAGGAAGCGCCCGCGCCTCTTCCTCACATAGAAGGAAGAAATTGCCAACGAGGTACCCACCCGGAGCGAGCCACGTAGCGATTCGCTCAACGTAACGCTCGCGAGCGGTTGGATCGATGGCACAGAAGAAGGTGTGTTCAGCGACGAAATCGACTGGGATGGGCGGAAGAGCAAAGAAATCACCGGCCCTAACCTCAACACGTCCTCGGATGTGCGGTATCTGGTTCGATCGCGCTCGAATATCGTCAACGGCTACCGGCGACCAATCGACAGCCACGACGTCCCCACCACGCTCCGCGAGAGCGATTGCGTCGCTCCCTCTCCCACACCCGGGAGATAGAACCCGTTTGCCGTCTACCGATACCCCTTGCCCCTCCAGGTACTCAAACGCCTCCAGTAAAGCGCTCGAGGGATGCCCAAGCTCCCACGGGGTATCGTTCTCGATGAAGCGCCCTTGCCAGTAATCACGGGTAAGCCATTGTGGGGGCACGTTTGAGGTCATCGGATTACTCACTGAGTGGTAGTGGGAGGCGCGCCATGGGTCGCAGCTACCCGGAGCATACGAGAGAGTTCAAGGGGTCGGCAACGTCTATGTTGAAC
>JAIXPR010000094.1 GCA_027486155.1 Pseudomonadota bacterium
CCGTCATCAAGCTCCAACCGTTACTATCCAAGGAGAGGAACGCACGAAACCACGCCCTCCGCACGAGCCAGCCAATCCTCTCTTCAGGGCGATAGGAGGTGAGAAACTCGGCCTATCGCTTTCATCACCGGGAGCGCTCCGACCTGCTGAACACCCGTCGGCCGAACGCGCGACCACGCCGCTCGATACCGGAACATCCCTCCTTGACGCTATCGCCAGAGCCGCGCAGAAAGCGCTCTCCCTTCAAACATTGCGAAGGATCGATCAAGCGGTTGAGACCGCCGTTATCTCGGCGGCCGCCGCCGTCGCCCTCGGCGTTATCGGCGGAGATATCGTTCTCAAGGAGATTATCGCCCTCGGCAAGGATCTCCTCAATCGACTTCGATCGAGAACAGATAAGAGCGAAAACCACGAGGAGGAGATCAAAGAGATTCGCGACCTCGTGCAGGAGCTCGAGGAGCTCTACGGTGACCGGGATGTTGAAACGATCGACCAACCAGCGGGACTCGTGGCCGATATAACCGGCACCATACACCACCACGACACCGACCTTCCCTTAGATGGCATCGAGGTCGACGGCGGAAGCCTCGGGGTCACGCGCACCAACTCGCGGGGTGAGTTCATGTTCAAGAACGTGCCACTCAACACCGGATATGTCGTGTACGCGAGAAGCGCGGAGTTTTCGTTCTTCCCCCACCCAGCCCAAGGAACGGTGTCGGCGATTACGAATCTCTCAATTTTTGGCCGAAGAGTGTGAGCATTACGACCACCCCTGCCCAGAGGATGTCGCGCCGTTGCTAGCACCACCATCATGCTCGGGGGCATCCTTCTCCTGACGGAAGATTCCCTTCGCCATCGCGAGTACACCACCAAGGTCGGTGAGATTAGCGGGTAGCACCACCGTGCTACTCCGTTGAGCGATCCGCCCGAGTTGTGGGATGTACTGCTCGGCGATACGTAACTCCATCGCCTGCTTTCCGCCATCAGTCCTGAGCGACTCCCCAACCATCCGCAATCCCTCCGCCGTAGCTCGGGCTACCTCAAGGATCGCCTCAGCTTCGCCCTTGGCTCGATTGATCTGAGACATCATACTCGCCTCAGAATCCTTGATCTGACGCTGCTTCTCACCCTCTGCCGAGTTAATCGCGGAATCTCTTTGTCCCTCGGAGGCGAGGATCGCCGCGCGCTTCTCGCGCTCGGCTTTCATCTGCTTCTCCATCGCGGTGATAACCTCTCGCGGTGGCGTGATGTTCTTAATCTCGTATCGAAGCACCTTTACACCCCACGCCTCAGCCGCTTTGTCGACCTCGGTCACCACGTTTTGGTTGATATGCGCCCGAGCCTCAAAGGTCTTATCGAGCTCGATCTTGCCGATCTCGCTTCGGAGGGTGGTCTGCGCGAGCTGGATAATGCCGAAGAGAAAATCATCGATGCCGTACGAAGCCGACTTCGCGTCGATAACACGAACGTACACAACACCGTCAACAGCGACCTGAACGTTATCACTCGTGATACAGACCTGCTCCGGGATATCGATAACCTGCTCCTTGAGAGAGTGTCGGTATCGAACGGAATCTAGGTACGGGATGAGAACGTGGAAACCAGCGTCGAGGGTAGCGTGAAACTTACCGAGCCGCTCAACGACGAACCGCTGCTGCTGCGGGACGATAACCGCTCCTTTATAGATCGTGACAACGATAAGAAAAACGAGGAACCCAAACGCGATCGACATAACGCACTCCTTAAGAATCTTTTCGCTTTACACGCAGAATGAGACCATCACTCGAGACGACCTCGCATTCGTCACCACTCTGAATAATAGAGCTTCCGACGTTCTCTACACGCCACGGAGCTCCCCACATCTCGCCACTCCCTTTGTGACCGGGCGCCACCGTCTCGCGAGCAACCGCGGTCTGTCCGATAAGCCCTCCGTATTCCTTCTCTCCCGTCCGAAGGAGACGTTGGAGCGAATCCCCGAAGAGAGCCCAAATACCGAGCGAGGAGAGCGAAAAGACGGTAGCCTGAGGGATCCAACTGGAGATCACGCCGAGGGACGTTAGCCCGCCGGTAAGCAAGCTACCCAGCCCAAGAATGAGCAGGAAAAATCCCGTTGAACCAAAGAGTTCAGCAACACACAGCCCGATGCCGATAACGAATAGAAGCCACGCCTCCATAGACCCTCCGCTGAGTCCGTTGTACACACCCCCGCGGCGCCTGCAAAGTATGTATCTTTAAACCCGTAGGTGAGGGTCGACAGCTCCAACGCGCGAGGATGGTCGTAAGCTTCTGCAATGGCATACACACCAGAATCATACCCCACTATTGAAGGGGAGATCTCAACAAAGGGGGCAGGCCTACCGGCGGACCTGGCCTTTCCGCCGGACCCGGTTGGAGTCGTCATCTTCGCGCATGGCAGTGGCAGTGGTCGCAAGAGCCCCCGAAACCGAGCGGTCGCTCAGATCCTGAACGCCTCCCACATCGCGACGGTGCTCTTCGATCTCCTCACCCCCGAGGAGGACACCACCTACAGCAACCGATTCGATATCGAGCTCTTAACGTGGCGGCTCGTACGCGCTGTCGAATGGGTACGGGAACATCCGTTCATCCCAGATGTACCTGTAGGGCTCTTCGGAGCGAGCACGGGAGCGGCCGCAGCCATTAAAGCGGCGACACTGCTCGGGAGCTCTGTATCAGCGTTAGTGTCTCGCGGGGGGAGGCCTGACCTCGCGGGAGACGCACTCGAACAACTTCGAGCCCCCAGCCTATTCATCGTTGGAGGAAACGACCCGGAGGTCGAGGCCCTGAACCGGAAAGCGCTCGCGCGCATGCGATGCGAAAAGCAGATATCTATGGTACCAGGCGCGGGGCACCTCTTTGAAGAGGGCCGGTCACTCGATACCGTCGCTGGCCTCGCGGCGGGGTGGTTCCTCAGACACTTCCAAGAGAGAGTCGAGGGGGAGCGGCGCATGCATCAACCGCCGCGGCCGGACCACCCACAACCGTAGAACTAACGATCGCTCTAGCCTCTCAGGCAACCAGTAGAGAGCCAACGCCTCGATCAGCAGTTACGCTAGACAGCAACCGTTGGATCGTTATCCATGACCCGGCCATCTCGGAGCCGCACAAGACGGTCTCGGAGCTCCTCCACAGAGAGAGCGATCTGATCCTTCACGCAGTAGCGGCGAAGCGTTACCGAGTTAGTCTCAACCTCTTTATTCCCAACAATCAATACATTCGGGACTTTTCGGGTGACCGCATTCCGGATCTTCTTATTGAAGGAATCCGCTGCCAAGTCCACTTCAGTTCGGAACCCCTGCGCATTAAGCTGTTGGCTTAGCTTCACAACGAAATCGTTACACC
>JAIXPR010000243.1 GCA_027486155.1 Pseudomonadota bacterium
CGCGCATCCGGCGGCGGCATCGCCCGTATCGACGTTGCCTTCCCCTTCCGAGATGGCCCCGACGGCTCTCAAGCGGGAGAGCCTCGGGTCATCTTCGCCGCTGGACAACTATTCAACGCTCGCCTAAGAAGCGAGGCCATCGGACCCGAGAACGCCTCTCTTGGTGTCGGATTTGACCGATAACCACTCATCAACCTCCTCATAGAACCAGATTCAGACCAAAAGCGATTATCTCGTGCCCTACCCTGCGGGGCTACCTTCCTTAGCTAGAGGGCCTCTGCTACTTATCTAGAGAGCTCTCGGGCAGTTCGCGCGCCCGAGCGGTACAACTCTCTTTTCATCGGTCGATATGTCCCTTTTCAGGACCTCCTTTGTCACCCTCCTCGCAGTCCAGGCATGGGGCCTCCTCGTGACCCTCAGCAACGCCGAGGCGACCCCGACCGTATCCGCTCACGTCGTATCTGTGGAAAGGACCGAAGGAGAGATTGTGCATGTGACGCTACGAACGCAGGAGGGGCTCGAGCGCTTCCTCTTTACGGCGAAGGAGTCGCCTACCACGGAGAGCCAAGAGGTTCACTACGCGGGGTTCGCTCGTCCAAGAAATTTCCAACGGGAGAAGCTTCCCGCCTCGCTCACCATTACATCTGACAAGGCGTGGCTCTTTTTCACCAGCCGGCGAACCGGAAGACCCGCGGCCGCTATCATCACCCTCTCACGCGCCAACGCCAAGATTCTTACCGATCGAGTTCGCGTCTCTCGCGTTCCCCACAAAACACTCGAATGTGGGAGCCATGCGGGCGAAGATGAGGCAAAGACCGCAACGGTCGCAAGCTCTCGCGCCCGTCGAGTAAACCGCTCACTCACCGACACCGCCCGCATGTCGACACGCAAGGCGTTCTCTCCTGCTCGCGTCCTTGAGGTCGCGACGGAAGCGGACTACGAATTCTCGCAACTGCATGGTACCAGCACCAATAGCTACATTCGAGCCGTGCTGAACGCCGTTGATGTCATTTACTCTTCGTCGCTTGGTATCCGGATAAAAATTGTGCGCCAACGGACTCAAGGGGTGCCTACGCGCAGCTCCCGTTCAATCGAGGCGCTCGATCTTCTTGAGGAGTTCCGACGAGGGGAGTTCGCGTCGAACTCTCGAGCGGACATCCGTCACCTCTTTACAGGGAGGTCTATTCAGGGTCTCACCATCGGCATCGCCTATGTAGCGGCGACGTGCACCGCAAACGGCATATACGGTGTCGGGCTCTCCCGAGATGTAAGCGAGGGGCTCCAACCGTTCCTCGCCGCGCATGAGATAGCGCACAACCTGAGCGCCACCCATGACGGCGAAGCGCGCTCGATCATGAATCCCGCGATCACGCAGGAGAACAACCGCTTCACCAGGCAGGCCATCACCAGTATCCAGGACTTCGTCTCAACTACCGGCACCTGCCTCGCAACGGAGAGCCTCTCAACCGCGAAACTCTCGTTAGACCCGACAGACCCCACCCGTTTCCGCGCGCGAGTCGCGTTTACCTCGACCCTACCCTCATCGTGCGCGGTTACGCTGTACGGCTCTCAAAACGCCCGCACCTACGCGGTACTCGCGTCCCGCGCAATGCCCGGTGTCAAAGCGGGAGTGAGGAACAGCATAACTTTCTCAGCTGAGGCTCCCCCACTCTCGAGCGCTCAGACCTTTCACTTTAAGGCACGAGTTACCTGTGGAGAGAATCGCACGATCTCAGCTCCATCAAGGCTTCGGTTCGGGGTCGCGACCTCCGAATCAACCGATTCCCCGACTCCGGGGCGATGGCTTCAGCTCTTGAAAGCCAATTTGAAGAGATCCTGACATCTCTCGTCTGAAGACCCCCGTCGCCATAGAAGCTGGCGCTCTCACGATCTCTCAAGTGAGTCGTGAGGGGTTATGCAGGGGGAGTCAACTTTTAATAGAACTTCGTATCAAAACCGGACTTTCGGCAAAAAAGAAGCGGCCCTTGTTCCGAAGAACGAGGGCCGCTCCCAAAAAAGACTAGAAGAGCTTACTTCTTCTTAGCTGCCTTCTTTGTGGTCTTCTTCTTAGCTGTTGTCTTCTTTGCTGCTTTCTTCTTAGCTGCCATTTTCTTTTCTCCTGTTTGATGGCGAACGGAATAATCTCCGCTCACCGTCTACGTTGGTTTACCGACCTAGCCAAACTTATCGGTCTTCGAGAGATTCTCTTAACCTCACCAAGCTTAGCTTGACCGAAATCTTTTCCCCTCTCACCTCAGAGCGGCTTTTTCTCACGAAAGAAGCCCATTTTCCTCGGTGTGAGCGGCGTTTTTATCGCTTCATCTCTGCTTGTCGTCAGACGAGCTACGAAGCTTAACGATTACCGCTTAATCGATGATCCTTACGAACCACCGCGAACCTTCTTTTAACTTCGCCGCACCATACCTACAACTACCAACGGGCGACGGTTCTCTGCCATCTCACGAACCTCCGTGTGAAGATTCTTTTTGTTTTCGCTGCTCACTCACTACCTACTTGAGGTGGTCAGTGAGCAACGAACGAGACCTCATTGACTGCAGGTTGACACCGCTTGCAATTCTTGACAAGCCCTTTTTTGATGACACGAGATCCCTAGATGGTTTCAAGAGAGTGAAAATTTTCTCCGCGCTCGTCTTCGCTCACTCTCTCACGTGTCTCGATCATCATCGCGCGATGATCACGACGCGAACTCACCAACCCATCTCCCTCTCACCAAGAGATCGATCGACTCTCCACTCTGAAGCACCGCCTGCACATCGATCTCCTCATTAGAAATCATGATATCCGTGTGCACTGAGCTCACGTTACACCCGATCGCGACGCACTCATCATCGGTCATCTCCCCTCCACCTTGAATGCATCCCTTGTACGCGGAGCCGATCGCGATATGACACGCCGCGTTCTCATCGTAGAGGATCTCCTGGAAGGTCAAACCACTCTCAAAGACCGGCGAGTCGATCCCGACGAGCGCTACCTCACCAAGACGGTTGGCCCCCTCATCACTCTTGAGATACGACTCCAATGTCGCGGCGCCCTCACTACATGAAAACCCCGAAATAAGCCCA
>JAIXPR010000208.1 GCA_027486155.1 Pseudomonadota bacterium
ATTCCCCTTGCCATGTTGATCACGATGACGGGCATGGTCCAGAGCAAGCTCAGCGCTAATCTGATGAGCTTGGGTGCGCTCGACTTTGGCCTCATCGTTGATGGAGCGGTCATTCTCGTCGAAAATTGCATCAAACGGCTCGGAGAGGCTCGCCACAAACTCCAACGAACCCTGACCACTGAGGAGCGGATGGATGTCGTTTTCAAGGCATCCTCCGAGGTCCGACAAGCGACCATGTTTGGCGAACTTATCATCATGGTTGTGTACATCCCAATTTTGGCCCTGAGCGGCATTGAGGGGAAGATGTACCATCCGATGGCGCTAACCGTGCTACTCGCCCTCATCGGAGCCTTCATCCTATCCCTCACATTCGTTCCCGCGGCGGTCGCGACCTTTGTAACAGGAGACGTTACCTCAAAGCACGAATCACGGACGGAGCGGATTCAAGATTGGTATCGCGCTCTCGTCTCTCGGCTCATCGAGGCGCCTCGAAAGGTCTTTGCAGGCGCCGCGATAGTGCTTGCCCTCTCATTAGCTCTCTTCCTCCGACTTGGCTCGGAGTTCATCCCATCTCTCGATGAAGGGGACATAACGTTGCATGCTCTGCGCATTCCAGGCACCTCACTCAGTCAGTCCATTCAGATGCAGTACCAGTTAGAAGATGCCCTTCGGAAGGAACCGGAGGTCCATCACGTCTTCGCCAAGATCGGCACGGCCGAGATAGCGACCGATCCTATGCCTCCAAGCGTCGCGGATGGATACATCGTGCTTAAACCCCGTTCCGAGTGGCCGAATCCAAAACTCAGCAAGCGTGAGATCGTTGAACGGTTTGAGAAGATCGCTTTGCAGGTTCCGGGCAACAACTACGAGTTCACCCAACCTATTCAGATGCGATTTAATGAGTTACTCGCGGGAGTCCGAAGCGACGTCGCGGTAAAAATATTCGGAGATGATACCGCGATCCTGCTTGAGAGCGGCGAGAAGGTTGAGAGCATTCTTTCGAGCATTCCAGGCAGTTCCGATGTGAAGGTCGAACAGGTAACAGGATTGCCGATCGTTGAGGTCAAGCCCAACCGCGAAAAGCTGGCTCGTCTCGGACTGAGCAGCCAGGACGTTCAGGATGTGGTAGAAACGGCATACGCCGGACGGGAGGTAAGCCGATTCTACCAAGGGGACCGTAACTTTCCCATCGTGGTACGGCTTGGCGAGAATGTGCGAAATGACATTCGAGAGTTAGCCAGCCTACCGATACCGATTCCCGCTGATATCGCGCCACACTATCACTCGATGGAATACGCCCGAACCGAACTCAAACCAGAGGGTCCAACGATGTCTTTTATTCCGTTAGGGACCGTCGCGGATATCTCCGTAACCCAAGGACCAAATCAAATAAGTCGAGAGAATGGAAAGCGAAGAATTGTGGTTACAGCCAACGTCCGAAATCGAGATCTCGGCTCCTTTGTCGAGGAGGCTCAAGCTCGGATAGCTTCGTCGATCCAACTTCCTCCTGGATATTGGCTTGGATGGGGAGGCCAGTATGAGAACCTTCTCAACGCTAAAAGTCGTCTCCTGATCGTGGTTCCGGTTGTTCTCCTGAGCGTATTTGGCCTGATCGTTATCACGTTCCGATCGGTCACCTATTCCCTGCTGGTCTTCTCTGGAATCCCCTTCGCGCTCTCGGGCGGTGCCATCGGCTTGTGGATTCGGGATATCCCCTTCTCCATATCGGCCGCTGTTGGATTCATCGCGTTATCAGGCGTAGCGGTGCTCAACGGTCTGGTGCTCGTGAGCTTCACTCGTCAACTCCTCATACAAGGAGAACGCCCTCTCACCGCGATAGTCGAGGGGGCCGTAACGCGCTTGCGCCCAGTGCTCATGACGGCGCTGGTTGCTTCGCTTGGATTCATTCCTATGGCGATTTCACACGGAACAGGTAGTGAGGTGCAGCGACCTCTCGCGACAGTTGTCATTGGAGGAATCTTATCCGCTACCGCACTCACACTTCTCGTTCTTCCTGTCGTCATGGCGACACTCGCTCGCCGCGGTAGATTGCCCGCGTCGAATGAAGCCATGTAGCTTCCGTGGCTCGCTCTCCTCAATGAAGGGAACGGAGCTCCAGTGAATTGAGCGCCACACCGTAAATTTTGCCACTCCAATGTTCCCGAACTGAGAGAGGGACTCTCCGCTTCGCACAGTGACGCGGATCAGTCATTATCGCCGCCAAGAATGGTGAGGTAAGGCCCGTACTACATAAGGAGAGTCCTATGCCAAGAGGCGATACATCGAAATACACTCAGAAACAAAAACGACAAGCCAGCCACATCGAAGAGGGATACGAGAAGAAGAGAGCTACCCCTCGCAAAAAAGCGTCCAGCCGGGCGTGGGCAACCGCAAACAAGGAAAGTGTTGGTGGAAAAGAAGTTGGCGGCGCCGGACGAGGAGCATCGGCCAGCCGTAAGGCATCCTCCCCCCGTAGCCGTGTAGCTTCTGCGAGAGCGCAGTCGGGACGCAGCGTACCTCAACGTACCGTGGCAAGTCTTGGTACCGCTAGCCGCAGTGCGGGTGCGCGCAAACCAGCTGGTAGGAAGTCCGCTCAATCTCGGTCTCGGACATCCAGAAGGTAACTATGAAAAGTAGAGCTGTGATCGGGAATCACCCGATACACCCTATGATCATACCGTTTCCAATCGCGTTCCTCACTGGGTCGATCGTGTTCGACGCGTTAGGTCGAATACTCCCCAGTGAGCCGCTTTATCAAACGGCTGGACATTGCATGATAGCGGGCGTTGTCATGGGATTGTTGGCGGCCATTCCTGGGCTCGTCGATTTCACTTCGGTGATACCCGAAAACACCAGAGCAAAGGATAAAGCCACCTATCATCTTATCGTGAACACGGTGGCGTTGGTTTCGTTCCTTGTGTCATTTCTCGCCCGGCCCTCGTTTGCCGAACGTGATGTCATATCGGTTCTGCCAGCGTACCTTGGGTTTCTTTTTCTCAGCGTTGGGGGCTGGATCGGAGGCTCGCTCGTCTATGGCGAGAAGATAGGAATAGACGAGGGAGCAGTTCAACCAACGAGAGTCCGCGGCTCTCGATGGGAGGGACCTTCGGAGGAGATTGGAACGTATCCTCATCACTAGGCAGTAACATCAAGGGGCGCCTTCTGGGCGCCCCGCTTTCGTTGTAATGCCTGCGTTATCTCAGCTCCATAGAAGAATATTAAGGCTGAGTAGTATACCCAGACAACCAGAACGACGACGGACCCCGCGGCTCCAAATGGGGTCGCGATTCCCGCCCGACCGACATAGACACCTATAAGGTATTTACCGGCGACAAAGAAAGCCGCCGTCAGCACCGCGCCAATGAGAACAGTTTTCCATGGCAATCTGTATTCCGGAATATACCGAAACATCAGGGCAAACAGCCCGGTGGCAACACTCACGGAGATGAGAATATTGAGCACGAGTACGCTCATCCCAAGCTGCGGTAAAAACGTCTGAATCCACGTTCCAACTATCGCCAGTAGAGCGCTTAGTATCAGGGAAACTAAAAGCAGAAATCCGACCGCTAGAACCATGGCGAATGTAGGTAATCTGTCCTTTGCCCAGCCCAACCAGGTCTGGTGTTTTTTTTGAGAGGCTTTCCAAACCGTATTAAGGTCGTCTTGAAGCTCCGCGAAAACCGCGACCGCACCGAGCAGCAGCATTACAAGACCCAGAAGAGAGGCGATGCGTCCTGCTTGTGGTTCACTGGCATGCTCAAGCATAGTTTGAATAACCTCGGCGCCGGGGACTCCGATGATTCCCTCCAATTGAGCGACTATCTCGCCTCGCGCGGCCTCCTCTCCCAAAGCAAACCCCACTATCGCGGTGGTGATGATGAACAATGGAGTCATTGAAAAGATCGTGTAAAAGGCTAAAGCGGCGGACATGCGTGGCGCACAGTCATCTATCCAATGTCTGCCCGCCTCCACAAAGAGAGTGCCTATTTGTCGTAAGGTCATGCCCCCCTCCTCGATGAACAATCTATGGGCCTTTGTACGCCGCTTGCCATGCGTTAGGAACGGCTCGCGTTGGGATACGAGCCGACTCATCTGGAATCGCAATGAGCCTCGACATAGTGAACGTCGTCCAGATGGAGTCAAATTCGTTTAGGTCTGTGAAAAGGCTGTAAATAGGGGAGGCTTATTATGACAATTCTTTGGACAATTATCATCGGATTTGTGATCGGACTCATAGCTCGCGCTCTCATGCCGGGCCGAGATCCCGCTGGTTTTATCATCACCACAGTGCTCGGTATCGCGGGCGCTCTTTTGGGTTCCTTGATAGGGCGGGTACTTGGCTTCTATGGTGAGGGGGAACCTGCGGGACTTATTTTGTCGGTACTAGGCGCGATATTGCTGCTCGTCGGATACCGGTATCTGGCACCGACAACGTCAACAAGTCGGTTGTAACGTGGCAATCAATCTCACAACCGTTGAAATGAGGACGGGTTGTGCGTTTCGAATGGTGGGGAAGGGCTCTTCCTCACCATTTTGCAGCTTTTCTCCAGCCACATGCACGCCGCACTGAGCGCGTTTGACTTCATGCCCTAGCAGGGTGGTGGTAGGACCGAGCGTAATTTGGGAAGCGCCCTTCGCCGCCGCTTTTTACACTTTCTATTTGACGACCCTGCTAGAGAGAAGCAATCTGTGGTAGTTCAGCTGGCGCGGCGCTCAAAAGTGTTTTCATCCTATCATTCCAATCGCGGCGCTAGATGGTTTCGTTTCCGTCCCCTTATCGAGTCGAAAGCACTGTGAAAACCACGAGTGCCGATCGACACCAAGATTACGGCTAGGTAAACAAACGCACTGGACGAGGACTTAGAGAGCCAGGGACGTGGGCCATGAACGACACTATCCAACGTGAGCGATATCGCACTGCGTTAAAGATACTAACCAGCTTATTGCTCATCGGTTTCATGTTGGCGTTATGGCTGATCGTCAGACCTTTTTGGATACCCTTACTTTGGGCAGTCGTGCTCACCACTACGACATGGCCATGGTACGTGCGCCTCAGGGATAAGATACGGCGACCACCCTACATAGCGCCTCTGCTAGCCTCTTCGCTTCTGGGAATCATTCTAGTCCTTGTGCTCGTTTCCCTTCCCATCCAACTTGCCTCTGAGATAAAAACGCTCGCGGCACACATTCGGCAGACCAACCCGCAACAGATAGCGGACGCCTTAGCCGCTATCCCCCTTATCGGTAATTTCATAGCCGACGCCATTGTAGCCTATCTTAGTGACCCGGGAGCGCTGGCGGCTATACTAGAGGAGAATCAAGCCACCATCTTCTCCGTCGCTACATCCGCGGCCCGCGGGGTACTCTCTACTGTTCTGGCCATCTTGGCCTCCCTTGTTGGCTGCTTCATCTTGTACCGTCGTGGGGAGATACTCGTAAATCAACTTAGAAATGTCCTTGAGCGTATCGGCGGAGAAAACATCAGCAAGCTGATCGATACCGTGCATACTACCGTTCGCGGCGCAGCGTACAGCGTGCTCGCCACCGCGATAGCTCAGGGGATCCTTGCCGGCATCGGCTACTATGTTGCTGGAGCGCCAACCCCCTTACTACTCGGTGTACTAACGCTCATCGTTTCCCTTGTCCCTTTCGGCCCTCCATTTGTCTACCTTCCGGTTTCCGCATATGTGTTCTTCGCGACCGACCTGCCGTGGTATCACGGCGTGGGGTTAGCGGTATGGGGCACTGTCGTTGTCAGCACCGTCGATAACGTGCTACGCCCCCTCTTCATTAGCCAAGCTACCAAACTATCAACTATCCTCGTCTTTGTGGGTGTTCTTGGAGGAGTCGCTTCCTTCGGCCTACTCGGCGTTTTCATAGGGCCCGCTCTCATCGCTATCGCCCAACTTTTGTGGCTTGAGCTAGCGCAACCAGCTCCTACTCAGTCAGGCGATTGAGTTTCGTGGCCTCTTTTTGCCTGAACATCGGGACGTGTCGCCATAACTACCGGAGCAGATATCGGTCAGAGGAGATGACATCCCTGTGGTTGTCAGTTCATATTTTGCTATACCGACTCCCTATAACGGGGCCGACGGAGGAATCCGGCGTGTTCGCCCTAGCTCGCTCGCTGTGTCTCGACTACGCGCCTCATGGCTAGAGGCGATATCAACGGCTCCCGCTCGTTCAAGCAGCTCCTTGGCCTTATCTCTCCAATCACTATCGATGCAGTGCACAGAGATAAGCAGGCCGCCATCTCTGATATGCCCCTCGTAACGCTTCGCTTCATACTCCGGAAATCCAAGACCGATCAAACCACCAGCGATCCCGCCGATTGCGCTTCCCGCTCCCAATCCAGCAAGGGCCGCAACGATCGGTCCGGAGGCAAGCAATACGCCCAAGCCCGGAAACACGATAGTTCCCGCGCCGGCTAGCCAGCCTAACATTCCTCCCGCAATCGCTCCGGCCGCGGCTCCAGCGGTTACCCCTTCGGGCGCTTTTGAGCTCGCGCTGTGACCAAACTCGTGGGCGGATTCCGGTTGAGGGAGCAGCGCGGAGATGTCGCCGTTGAGGAATCCATTCATTCGCAGGTCAGCGACACACCTCTCAAGCTCTATCCTGGTGTTAAAAAGACCCATAACAACATAGTTCTTTTCTCGTTCACTAATCGGTATATCACTCTCTCTAACCATGTACTCGTCCTCCTGAAGCGTCTTCACCTTTGACCACAAGTTGATTCAAAACCTGTCCACCTTGCGCGTTATCGCGAGCGATCCGCTCTATCGCTTCTTGTTCGGTCGAGCTCTTCACTGGACCGCGAAGGGTAACAGCCCCTTTGTCGTCGGTAATAACTATTACATTCTTTGCCGCGGTTGATAGGTCCTGACGGTCGATAATCTGCTGCCGAATCGCCCGAGTTATACGCACCGATTCCGGTCGCGATGATTGATTCTGAGCTGTTGAGGCAGCGCGGTCGCCGTTCAAAGGAGCGGTCTCGCCAAGAGGCTCACCTCCCTTTTCAAGGGCACCTTTTGGTCGGGAGGGGTGCCCGGCATCCGCCATATCTTCTGGGATAGCTTGTTGCCCAGTGAATATACTGCCCTCTTCTGCTGTGGCTATGGGTGTCACGCAGAAATTGACCGAAATAACCACAGCCAGAACTAGACAGGATGGAATGCTCATAGGATGAAGCCCCCTTTATGTACACATAACTCACAGTGGCGATGGCAATCGCTATGCCTGAACGCTATCGCACCCAGATGACCACGCGCATGATCACAATCACTCGCTCATGGTCTCGAAACACTAGTCGCGCCGAGCCCTAGCTCATAACGCTGTCGATTCTCATAACGTCCGTCTACGACCTCTCTTCAAGATAGACACTCCACGAATCGGGACTAGTATTACGAGGACTAAACATGGCAAACACATCATCATCTGAACTTATTCAGCGTTACCTTCAAGACGCTATCGCGTCCGAGGAATCCTTCGAATCCCGCCTACGAGGCATGGCCGATGAAGGAGACAATCCCCGCGTTCAGGAGCTATTCGCGAGCCACGCCGATGAGACCAAGAGACAGTGCGATCGATTGATTTCCCGTCTTCAGGTTCTCGGAGGGAAGCCCTCCACCACAAAAAGCATTCTGGCGCATATCTTCGGCTCCGTTCCAAAAGCGGGCCAGATAGGCCAGAGTAAAGAGGACAAAAACACCCAAAACCTTATAGTCGCCTACGCCATCGAGCAGAGTGAAGTAGCTTCGTATGAGGCGTTGAAGGTGGCGGCGGAGGCCGTAGGCGACATTCCAACCGCGAACCTCGCTGAGGAGATCCAACGGGAGGAGCAGATGGCGGCACAAAGGATCTGGAATCTTATTCCGGCCAACGCTCGGCTGTCCGTGAAACGCCAAACGAGTGGAGAGTGGGAGCGCTCGCGTCGAGGCGACGTTTCAGGAATCGCCGGCTCCCCTGTGTAAGGTTACTAGGTCATAAACACCCGTCGCGCTGGCTTCACATGCCAGTGCGGCGGGTGTCTTGTATACCGTCCTCGCTCAATCGCGCACTAATGCATCTCTTGACCGCCAACGCCTTTACCTGATTCGTATCTCCTCGATTCCCCTTGAACGCCACGACCAGCTCTGGTGTACAACCCTAACAGCAGCAAGGTTGGTGCCCATTGTCCAACAAACTGGGCATCATGTTGCCTTCCCGTAATTCGTAAAAGCAGAGAGAACGCGACCGAAGCGGCGGCTCCTGTAAGAAAAATGCCCGGCGACAGCTCCTCCACACGGGACGAGATCGTGCGACTCACCTCCCGCATGTTCTCAATGTTTGGGGCCTGCGGCTGAGATGATTGTTGGGTTTCCATGCGTTCCTCCATGTACACAGTTTCCTGAAGTCTAGGAGGTTACCCTGTTATTACTATGAGGCGCCTCAGTTTGAGCACCTAGGGAAGCGCGGCAAAACTCCACGTGAACGTGCTCGCAAACGTGAACGTGAACGTATCCGGAATAAAAAATCAATGTTTTCGGGTACGTTCACGTTTACGAGCACGAGCACGTTCACGGTTTGAGGCATGCAGGTAGACTACTCCGAGGTTTTGTCTCACATGCCCAAGCACGGAGAACGCCATTTGTTGCTCCCGATACCCGGTGACTGAAAAGTGGGAGCGTGTACGACATTCGTCGCAGGGCCGCAGTTCGACCCTGACCTCGGGGTAATCCATCTCATCTCTCCTCCTCCTCGTTACCGAATACGGTCTTCGCAGGTATCTATTCCGGATATCGTGAAGGAGTGAATAACATAGGGAGGTTCACCATGACCAAGGGCATTACCATGCAACTTAATACACTGACCGAGGCGCTTCATAGCGAGCTTGCCGATCTCTACGACGCGGAGCAGCAGCTTGTAAGCAAACTGCCACAGGTAATTAAAGCGGTAGACAACTCCTCATTACGCTCGGCGATCGAGGTCCATCTTGAGGAGACCCGCAATCAAGTTGCTCGCCTTGAGCAGGTTTTTGAAATGATTGGGCGTCGGCCAGAGTCTGACAAATGCGAGGCGATGCAGGGACTTCTTGAAGAAGCTGAGGAAGTGATCGCGGCTTCGGGAGATAGCCAAGTAAAGGACGCTGTGCTCATCGGCGCCATGCAACGAGTGGAGCACTACGAGATCGCGGGATACGGGACAGCTCGAGCGTTCGCGGAGCAGTTAGACCTGGATGACGTAGCGGATCTACTTCAGGAATCCCTAGATGAGGAGAGCGCCGCCGATCGAAAACTTACGACGCTCGCAGAAGGCGGGCTCTTCTCCAGCGGCGTTAACACCCAGGCGAGTCACGCTGGGGATTCTCGTGTCTAGTTCAAGGTCCATACGCGAGAGGGACATTCTCTCGCGTATCTCACGCGAAATGAACCAAACACCGCGGCGAACCGTTTTGCAATTGGTAGGGCACCCCACATGTTCCGAGTCATCTTTACTGTTTTTGTGACGATTGTTGTCGCCTATCTTTTCTTGGCTTCTATGTCAGGTTGTGGTCCCCGCAGGACAGCCAGTGAAACCACAACCGTGGTGAAAAGCGCGGGCTCAGATCGAGCTCGATACGGAGCAGACGCCAACGAACCCGGAGTTGTTGCGCGGTCCGAAACAACCAAGGTTGAGCGGGAGGACTCATCAGATGGGCGGACTCTTCTCAATCGTTGGTGATATAATCACTCTACCGCTTCCAGGCCTCGGCGCTCTTTGATCTTTTGACGTGTTTTCAAAACATGCTGCAGCGCTACTACCGCGCGCTCTCTGAGAAAAATACTGGGGGGAAATACTGGGGGCCACCATCGGCTCGGAACAGTTAGTATCTCATGGAATCGGAAGTAGCATGCACCAGGGCGGAGGGCTTGCTGCGCACAATCGAAAAGAAAGCGCCCAAGGGAGGTGAATCCCTCCCTTGGGCGCGTGGCGCTGGGCGACCTTTCCGGTCGCCCCCTTTCCCGTGTTGTTACCTCTCAAAGAGCACCAGCGCCGCGTCGAGCTCCTCCTCTGATATCGGGTCGGTTGCCACGGTTACCGACCGATAGTTTTTCGCATAAGTAGGCCACGTACCAACTCTATCGCGAATACCCAAGGTCTTATTGAGTACCCCCGCGATGATACGGGCGTCATCAGCGTTTCTATCCCACGGACGGGCCCCCGCTTTGCTCGTTACCGAGCTCACGACGCTTGAGGCCGGTATTGGGGTAGGTCCCGGGAACAAACGACTTCCCGAGCGGTACGCCGATTCGACGTTGGATATCATCGGGGCTATATTGTTCAACACAAAGAGCCGCGTGCCTGTCGGCGTGTTCTCACTGTAGACGGCATAGGCGTTCTTCAACCCGACCGGTCCGGGCTGATACACGTTACCGATCACATCCAGATACGTACCGATATCTTTATTATCCAGGTCCGAGATATTCGTCGTATTCCAATTCGTCGATCCTCCCCATCCATGGATGAGGTTGTTGATCATTTCACCCCGAGTGTCGTACTTCCAACGAATGTTTCGGTCGACGTTAGAGGCGATTAGATTTCCGACGAACACCATACCGCGAGCCTTTTCACCCACTAACACGCCGTTGGAGCGCGCGCCCAACGGATGAATGGAGCGCCACAGGGCCTCAGCGATGATGCTGTCCTGCACCGTCACGTTTTCAACAGGACCCGACGTTGTCATGTTGGAGTCAACTCCCCATGACATTGAGAGGTTCTTGAGCTTGATGTTGTAGGCGACAAGTCCCTGTACGGTTACCGATCGTCGCACCGATGGATCCGTTCCAGAGCTTCCGTCTCCACTTCGTAACGCGAGATGCTCAATTCGAACGTCGTGGCTTTGAATGTTAAAGCCACCGTTCGTAATCATTATCCCCGGCGACGGGGCTGTTTGGCCCGCGACGATGAGGTCCGGTTGGGTGACCAGAAGATCGGATGCCAGCGTGATCCGGCCAGATACCTCAAAGACACACACTCTTGGGAACCCCTGCACAACGCAATCTCGCAAGCTCCCCGCCCCACTATCCGCCAAGGTGGTAACCTTAAGCACCTTGAAGAGCTTCTGTGCTGTCTGCGTAGGAACTGCTGTTGGCGTCGCGACAGTCGGCACCGCGGTGAAGGTCGCGGTAGGAGTAGCCGTTGGAGGCACAGGAGTCCACGTTGCCGTAGGGATGGCAGTGGGGGTAGCGGTCCACGTGGGAGACCTCGTAGGAGTCCACGTTGGAGTCCAGGTCGGCGTTGCCGTGCTCGTGTGAGTCGGCGTTGCCGTGCTCGTGTGCGTTGGCGTTGCCGTGCTCGTATGAGTTGCCGTTGGCGTCGGGGTATTCCCGCCTGCCCCGGTGTCACTCGCGAATGAGAATATGTAATTCTCCAAATTCGTGTACCCGTTCGAGGCGATCGTCATAGGATCCGCCGGCGCAACGAAGGAGCGAGTAGCCGTTGGAATGGCGGACCACGCGTCTATCGGCTTTGTGGTATCCTTTATCGATCCGTCGATCAGGATCCTTCCTGGGGTCGGACAATAACCACTTCCGCCGGTGCCTGTAACACAACACGTTTTGGTCGTTGTGCAATCTTTGTGCTTTCCGGTGTTAGTTACCACCTCGTTGATAATTCGATTATCATGTGGATACCTGTTCCAGAAACGCGCCCCCACGCTCGGTGTGATCGTGCTTAACAGAGAGGTGGGAGCCACAAGATTGGCCGCGGCGTTTGAGAGCGAAAAGGCCGGCGAGAGCGCCTGCATGGAAGATGGCAATCCTTTGCCATTCGCGTTCGCGATGAGCCATTCACTTCCCGAGTCTGTTGGGCGTGTGTTGCTACCGATATTCCGTGACACATAGACCCGTGAGGCCGATGGCGTCGAGCTACTATAGTAGAACACCGGCGACGCGGTGTCCGCTGTCGTCGGCCCTCTCTGATAGTAGTTGTTCATGAAGTTAATACGGTTCCCCGTCGCGCCGGAGCTGTAATCCATATTCCACTGGTTGTATCCACTCGTGGATGTATTCGCGAAGTTGTACACGTAGTTGTTGAGGAACTCGACGTCTGAGTTCATCTTCATGCGGATGTGTCGTCCGTTTGAATTTGAGACGAGGTTCCTGTAGTAGGTGATATTCTTCGTGTTCGACCCAAGCAGGGAGAACATCGAGTGCTTCCCCTCTGTATCTGCGTGGTTCGAGTTATTTAGCCCCTCGGCGATGATCGAGTTCGATATCGTTATGTTTCGCACCGGCGTCGTACCATCGGAGGTACCGTTAACGCCCGTATAGGTTGAAATCGACTCGTCCATACCCCATGTCGCGGATACGTGATCGAGGACCACTCGCTCAACGGGATCTGACGAGGTGTTTCCCCAGATGCCGAACGCGTCACGGTCTCCCGCTTTCACTCCGTTGCCCCCGTCGGTTGGGAGATTTCGGTCACCAGGCCGTGACGAGATGTGCTGGATGAGAACATCATCCGCCTGCACCACGATACTTCCATCACGGACTTGAATGCCTGGATACGGCGCGGTCTGTCCAAAGACGGAGACGTTGGAGTTTTTTATGGTGACCCTGGTAAGAAGATTAATGTAACCGCCAACTTCAAAGACACAGGTGCGGGGCCCGCTCGCCGTTAAGCACGCTCGAAGCGATCCGGTTCCGGAGTCGTTGAGGTTGGTAACTTTGATAACGGTTGTTTTCGCCGGCACCGTCCCTCTTCCTGAGCCAGCTACCGTTGTCGTCCCGAAGCCAACCGCGCCGGGAAAGACCGGCAGGGACGAGCTCTGCGCGTGGAGTTGAGAGCTCATTACCATCGTTGAGAGCGCAATACCCATCCGCACCGCCCGGCGAATCAAAGATCCGCCTGCTCGAAAGCGAGTATCGACGATCGCGTTCGACTGAGGTCGCGAACGATCGCTACCTTCAAAAAACCTTCCTTTCATATGCAACACCTTCAGCGCCCCCTATAACCGTTCGCCGGTGGCTTGCACGAAAGGACGGGGGACCCGGGTGGAGTCCACCAAACAGCGGACTCCACCCTGCAAAACCTTTGTGCACATGCCATCAGCAATCCCAAGCGAAAAACCGGCTCTCTCCTCGAGAACGCTACGCTGTGGGAACTTCGAGTCCGTTGAAGTCGCCTGAGTGGCTCTGCGGAAGACACTTCGGCGAATTCAACGGCGCACGTTCAATCTCAAGCTAAAGCTCATCGGGAAGAGGCACTAGGGAATTGACGCGAAATTTTTTTTGGTTGTTGGTGGCACATCTTTTGGCTCAACAGACGAAAATTCATGATCCTGGTCATATCGAAGAGTTACTTCCTGACGAGTCCGCCAAGAATCAGGGGTGCTACTGTTGAGTTTGGTGGACACTTTCTTCAAACCGCCGTCTCGAAACGCGGATCTTGAATAGTAATGAAAACGTGAAAAAGCTTCTGAGAGGTGTGGTGCGCGGGCATATCATCCACACGAAAAAACGCGTGGTGTAGGTCCTGCGTAGGTCGCGCTCAGGTTTTGCCGAAAGGTATGCTAAGCATTACCACCGGCCCACTTGTGATGTGAGCGATACTAGTAGCTCCCAAGGAGCGGAGCCACAACCGTGCGCGCGTGTGCGCTCACTCCACGAGGAGTAACCGCGCTGCTCGACAGCCACGGCCTGGAACAAAAGTGACGCGCTCTATAATTTTCATCGAGTGCGTCGATCGCGATCAAAACGGTTTAGTGAATGGTGATCTCCTCGCAGTACAGGCGAAGCGTCTCTCGAAGAATTGAGAACTCCTCTCCCGCGCAGATCTCTTCGAGCAGGGTGTGCAGGTACGCATTGGTAGCCTCAACCTCAACTACCTCTGTTGTGGTCTCTTCAGCGATCTTATTTTCAACATCATTACGGTTCATAACATCCTCTTTCATACGTACCATCTATCGCCCATTCCGTCGGACGTGATGGTAGGTATCGCACAGCCCGGCAGAGCAGTTGTCACGGCCACGTGTAAGGTTTGTAAAACTTTTGTCATAGATGCGGGCACGCTACCGAAGGCACGGCGCTCCTTAGCTAAGGCTCTGAAATAAATAGGCTATCCAACTTTAAACGCTTTAGCCTGGGGGCTATTTCTATGCTTCTCGGGCGATTCAAGGTAGTGTAGCCAGGCTTTGGCAATCTGAACGGCCCTCTTCCCGATAGCGGTGAGGCCCGAGAGCCTTGAGCTTTTCAACTATGAGCAACCCCATAAGGGCCGAATTAGCGGCCCGTGACGACAACGACCTGGTTCGAATGACGCTTTCGGGGGATAAAGAGGCCTATCGGGCCCTCGTGGAGCGATATCAGGGACGCCTTCTCACGACCGCTCTCGACATCGTGAAAACTCGAGAAGACGCGGAGGACGTCGTCCAAGAAACCTTCGTTAAGGCCTTCTTATCATTGGCACAATTTAAAGGGCAAAGCTCCTTTTACACGTGGCTCTATCGCATCTGTTTCAATATGGCGATCGACATACGCCGGAAGGCAGGTCGACGTGGGGGCACGCACCTTGAATATAAAGAGCACATTAGCGTCAACAAAGGGCCAGTTCATGAGGGAGTCCACGAAGCCGGGAGCGGCGGCGCGGCACACCATCCACAGAACGTCGAAGGACCTCACGACGCTCTTGCGCGTAAAGAGCTGGGGCGCAAGATTCAAGAGGTGCTCAGCGAGCTCTCAGAGGAGCATCGCGCGGTGATTATGCTACGAGAGGTAGACGGGTTGGATTACGAGGAGATCGCTCACGCGATCGGAGTTCCAAAGGGAACCGTAATGAGTCGACTCTTCTACGCTCGAAAGGCGCTGCAAAAAGCCCTTGAGGAGTTCGCGCCTCCGCTGTCAACAAACGTTGATGACGGAGCGGATAACACCGAGGACGTTCCAAGTAGAGGGAGACCAGCGAAAGCTCGTTAGGACGACACTATGAGAGAGAGCGAATCAAAACAATTGAGCGAACCACAGCAACTCCTTCTGAGTTCCTATGTCGACAATCAGTGCTCCTTCGTAGCGCGAATGCGCGCGGAGCGCCTCATACGACAAAGCGAACACGCCAGGCTATTTGTCGAGAGCCTCAAGAAAACATCCCAAGCCTACCGTTCACTCTTTTCCACCCCCACGGCATCTCCTGATCTCTGGGACAAAATCAATACCCGAATCAACGCGGAGGAGCGGGCCGCTCTCTATCTTGGACAGCGCAA
This sequence comes from Pseudomonadota bacterium, assembly GCA_027486155.1. GTDB lineage: Bacteria > Bdellovibrionota_C > UBA2361 > UBA2361 > OMII01 > OMII01. The sequence continues at coordinate 15,218 of JAIXPR010000208.1, forward strand.
ACCGGTGGCGACAGCAAATGAAGGCTCCTTCGCGTCTCACTTTTTCTCCAAACAGGCCCTTTTTGGAGGACTCTCTGGCGCCGCGATAGCGGCGTGCGTACTCGTTCTCATCTCTCGCCCTACGAAGAGTGGAGAGATCATTCCGGTATACACCGGCGGGCCTGTCGCCGCTCAAAACGCCTCTGCATTTCACCAAGCCTCTCTTGGCGCTCCACAACGAGAGGTCGCCCCTGGCTCCTCGATGGAGGTAGACTGGATGCGGTCTAACGGCTCCTTAAAAATCATCCAAAGCCCTAACGACAAGTCAGCTATCCTCTGGGTGCGTCGCAAAGGGGCTACCTCGGGCGCGAACGCTCGCGGAATCAAACCAACGCCGACGATTCGCGTAGTACGTGAAGAGGGGGTTGACGTAACACCGCTTGGAACGGCCAAATAGAGACGATATGAAGTGCCGTGCCCGCCTACGATCGATACACATCAAACGATTCGTTACCATTTGTACACTCGGTTTGCTGTACTCGAGCCCCATCACCTCGTACGCCGAAGAGTCCTGCGAACATTCGAAAATACGAGTTGTCGTCCGCACCATTCAAGCGTCAGGAGCCCGACCATCTTCAGCTCCTAACGCCGAGGCACCAAAGCTCGAGCCATCTCTCGTGGATCTCGGACCAAAGCTCTCCCTTCTTCCCTTCTCAGCGTTCCATCTCATCTCCAGTAAGGAAGAGGAGATATCTCTCAAGAAAAAGGAGAGCGTACGACTACCGAATGGACAGACACTAACATTCAGGCCGATGTACATGGAGAAAGAGCGCGTTGGTATGTGGCTCTCCTGGAAGGACACGGATGGCTCCGATATCTTAAACACCCGCATTCACTTTGACGCGGATGAGTCTGTCCTAACCGGCACGGATTATCAGGAGAACGAGGGGCGCCTCCTTGCGATTCGGGCGGTTAAACCGTAGCCGAGTTGGCGTTCGCAGCAAGCCGCAGCAGAGGGACATCGGTGTTACGCACTCTGACAGACGCCTTGTCATTACCCAAGGTACCCAAAGGGTAGCAGACCAGTGGAAGCGGCTAAAGTAGAAACTCTCTCGATCAAAGCGAAGTCTCGCCGTAGTCCCCAAGGGGCGAAGGCGGAGACCAAGGATCAATGGAACCAAGCCCTCCTTACGGAGGGGACCAAGCCTGTCCGCCGGAGCGCCACAGGCGCGAAAGTGGGAAACCAATGATCGAGGATCAAATTATTTTGATTCCGCAGAAGCGCGCACAAACAACGCCCCAAAGAAAGGATAAGCGTTGACGAGCCAGCGGCCGACGTAGTCGTAAACACGCCGACCATCAACACCAAGCCCGCCTGCAGTATCCCGCACGTACCGCTCTCGGTAGGTCTTTAGAGCGTTTTTTTCTGCGTCATTGATAGTGTCGTTGCCTTCTTTCACTAAGAGGCCTTCAACATAGGCCCGGTTCTCTTCGCGAGTCGCCATCCGGCAATCTAATTTTGCGGCATACTCGTGTTGATCCGATCGTGATTTGTTAAAAGACCCCTCCGACAGGAGGGTATCTAATTGCTGACCCTTTACTGATATTTGACCCACTACAGCTTGATGGCCCTCGACTGACTTGATCTCGCTGACAGCTGGGGATGTAGTAGCGGATGGGGCGGCTTCAGTGCCTGCGAGAGCTTGCAGCAATTTTCCTCGCAACTCAGGAGAAAGTGCTTTGAGCGCCTCTGGCGTCATGCCAGATACTAGGTGGTCAAGCACTACGGTCTTGCCTTCTTGTGGCAAGATACCAGCTGCACTCTTAGCTACCGCAACTGCTGCTTTCGTAACTATTGCTGGACTAGTCATTGTACTTCCCTCCGAGCCTTATCCTCTTCAACTATCGAAACGAGGCGTTTTGCTATCTCAATCTTCTCTTCCATGGAAAGCAGGGGAGATGCTCGCAGCGCTTCTATGCGCCGTACGATCTCAGCTACCTCATCCTCGTTTTTCGTATCGTTTTCCATAGCTCCGTTATGAAGAGTCTAAATCAATCCGAGCGCTGAACAACCACATCCGCAATCTATCGGTTTGGGACGTCTTGCGTGCCAGCCTAACAAAACCCACGAAGGGTCTACGGGCACTTTTCGCGCCCGCGCTCTGAGAAAAATAGTGTGGGGACGCCTCCGCGCCAAGCTATTTCTCTCACAGACCGCGCGCGAGGGACTCCGAGTTTAGATGGAGGCATCCGCCTGAAATCTTGAGATATTCAGATATGATTTGGAATCATACGACCCGCGACTTTTTCGCGCGCGCTCTCTGAGAAAAATAGTAGGGGAGATCTGCTTAGAGCCATCTATCGAAACAACGGGGTGTAGCGAGCTCCGACGACGTCCGAATCATGATTTTTCCCGCCACAGCCAACTAGCTGCTCTCACATCGCTTTTCTCCCTACCTAGTCATTCCGGGCGCACCATAGCGACAAAGCTTCACTAATTGCCGGATCGTGCCGACCTACTAACGTCGGTGGGGAATTGCCATTTTTTTGTATGCGACGCACTCCCACCGTTTCGGCAATGAGGGGAAAGCATGGGGCATTTAATACAAATACGAAGCTTGAAGCCGATGGGGGCGCTGATCGTCATCGCCGTTGTGGTCGGACTTATTGCGCTGCCCAATCTGCGGCAGCGGCCCCAACTTCCGATTGACGTACGCAAGGTGAGCTCTCTTGAGGAAATATCATTCAATCCCGAGGGATCGTGGAAGGTCACTCTCAACGAGGGAGAGACGCTCAAAGAGTACGAGGTCTATGACGCATCAGGGCGAGTAAATCTCTCTCGAGCGAAGTCAATCCTTGCCTACTTTCGTGATAGAGTGATTTTCAGTGAAACCTTAGATGTCGAGGGAGAGAATCTTTCGATATTTAAGATCTCTAAAACAGCAGACGGAGATCTCAAGAGCTCGCCCGTATTCCGCCGAAGCTATAAACTCTTCGGTATCTCCTCAACCGGCAAGCTCGTTGGCTTTCGGAATGCACAGGGCTCTCTCCCTTCAGGGGCACCCGAGTTGCTCTTCAACTTCGGGCCCTTTGTCAAAGGGGGCGCTACCAGCATCGGCAGTGGGTCTATCAGCATCCCGCTTAAGATTACCCAGAAAGATGAGGCTCTCCGCGTAAGAAGGAATGGTCGAACGACCGAGCCGCAAGCGTTTGTAGTCGCAACCGTGAAAACCCCCTCCGGCACCAGGGTCCGCGGGTACCTCATAAAGCTATCAGGAGAATCCCCTGCGCTTCCATCCCTCGATCAGGTTGTGGACAACGCGCAGAGGGGGGTCGTAGCAGAGACGATCACCGCAACAACCTACAGGAGCAAGGATGCTCAGGGTTCAAGAGACCTCGGCGGCTCACCAACGACGGGCTCGAACGGCCCCTCAAAGGACGAAGGAAAGGTCTCGATTGACTCAGTAACCGCTTCGGCTTCGGTCCGTACCCCGACAAGAACACCGACCGTGACGCCAACCCCTACCCCGAGCCGAACTCCCACCAGAACACCGACGGCAACTCCGACAATGACCCCTACTC